>CAZDYW010000546.1:0-2046 GCA_964509655.1 uncultured Anaerolineales bacterium | reverse complement strand
GCGGGCCAGGATGAGGGCTTTACGGGCCACGTCGCGCCCACTCAGATCCTCGCGTGGATCGGGCTCGGTGTATCCCAGAGCGCGGGCTTGGGCGACGGCGGCGGCGTAGGGCTCGCCGCGCTCCAGTTGGGCGCAGAGATAGCCCAGCGTGCCGCTGAAACAGCCCGCGATGCTCGTGACGCGGTCGCCGGTATCGAGCAGATAGCGCAGCGTGGCGATGACGGGCAAGCCCGCGCCGACGGTGGCCTCGCAGCGCAGGCGCGGGTGTGCGAGGAACTGCTTCGCCTCAGCCCAAGTGCCGGTCAGCGGGATCTTGTTGGCCAGCACGACGCCGCAACCGGATTCAAGCGCAGTCCGCAGCGTGGGCACTGTTTTGGGGGAAGCGGTCACGTCGACCAGAATGGCGTCGCTGCGCAGCGTATTTTCCAGCTCGCTTAGCGGACGAATTTCTTCCAATTCATCCAGCGTGCCGCCGTTGGCCGTGACTTTGAGCGCAGCTTGCAGCTCCTCATCGGGCAAGCCATCGGGATCGAAGAGCAGCCCGCTGATGTCGGCCAGCGCGATGGGCTTGAGCCGCAACCCGGCCCGTTCGTCCAGCGCGGCGCGGTTATCCATAATCTGGCGCAACAGTGCGCTTCCCACATTGCCCAACCCCAGGAATATGACGGGCACCTCTCGGCTCTTCGTTGCCATAGAAACCTCCTTCACAGATATACAAAACCCCCGCACCCTCTTGGGGCGCGGGGATTTTTATTTCTTCCCACGTGGTTCCACCCAAGTTCCGCAGAGTGTGTAGAAAGTCACCCTCTGCGACTCTCGAAGACGATAACGGGCCTTAACCGAAGCTCCATACTTTCGCGGCTCTAGCGCCGAGGATTTGGGGAGCCTGCTCGCGGGTGGTTTTCCCATCGTTTCGGTCGAGAGGGCTTTCAGCCGGTGACCCTCTTTCTCTGTGACCTCCGCGGACGGTACTCGTCCCGGTCAACGCTTTATGACTTTAGACTTGGCGTGAGATTATACCATCTGTGGCGAGACTTAGCAAGCTTTTATGGCTCTTTGGGATTTCACGTGGTGCTCGGCTCGGATTGTCAAATCCGAGCCACATCTAGGGACAAAGTGACGCTGTGCCACAAAATGCGGGGATTTGGCAATCCCCTTAGAGCGAAACCCCGCGAAATCCTAGAGACCCGCTTTTATGGGTCGCCGCCGGTCAAGCTACGGGGCAAATTAGCTCCATATGCTCCTGTTCAATCGCCAAGGCTCACCTCGTGTAAGCGACCGAGGCGTAGCCCACGACCTTGTACTTATCGCCGGCGGTGTCACCGGAGGTGCGATAATCTAGAAGATGGGGTTTCCAACCCTTGCGGCGGGCGATGCCCATCAAGGTCACAATCGGTGCCCGGCCACAGGCTTCGCCTTGGAGCACCTCCATCTGTTCGCTCTCCAGCAGTGCATCCAGGAGGGCTTGATCGAGGCGCTGGGCCTGATCATACGTGTAGAAGTGGCTCAGATCGCTGGAGACGACGAGCAGGTCATCCTCACCGATGTGCTCGATGAGATCGGCGGAGACCCTGCGGGGATCGACCTGGCCGAAGAGCATGGGCACCAATCGAAAATCGGGCAGCACGGTTTGCAAAAAGGGCACCTCGACCTCAAGGCAATGTTCCGGCTCGTGGGCCTGCGGCGTGCGGACGTAGATGGAGGAGCGGGCCAGCATTTCTTCGACTCGCTCGCTGGCGATGGGAGCGTCGCCCAGCGGCGTGCGGAAGGCGGAGTAATTCCCCAACGCCACGCCGCTGACGGGCACGCGGTGGGCTGGACCGAGGAGAAAGACGGTCCATTCTTTTCGTGGCAATGCCTCCAGGGCCTTGAATGCGTATCCGGCGGTGGGGCCGGAATATACATATCCGGCGTGTGGCGCGATGACGGCGTGTGCTTGGCCTAAATCTTCGGGCAGCGTCGCCTCATCGAGATAGGTCTGAATCTGTTTCCGTAACCGGTCCGGTGCTCCGGGGTAAAATTGACCGGCGACGGCTGGTCTACGAA
>CAZDYW010000545.1:0-2068 GCA_964509655.1 uncultured Anaerolineales bacterium | reverse complement strand
TAGCGCACTTGCTCACCTTGCAAGGCTTTTTCGACATACGGACGGGCCTCTTCGAACGCTTCCTCGCCGATAACCTCGGGCAACGACTTGCCTATCACCTCGGCTGGCGTGATGTTGAATTTCTGCTGATAGGTTCGGTTGACGAAGCGGTAGACCAGGTTCTTATCGGTGTAGGCAATGAACTGGGGCAAGGCGTTGACAATGGTGCGGAAGCGTTCCTCGCTCTCGCGCAGTGCCTCCTCGGCCCGTTTGCGCTCGGTGATGTCCTGTAGGATTACCAACGCCTGGCGTTCGTCAGCGAGCTCTAGCGGCGTGGTATAGACGAGAAGGACTTTTTCCTCGACGACTTCCTGATGAGCAAACGTCATTGGAACCTCGACTGCGTGATGGCTCTTATCGGTATCGATGGTATCCAGAACGGCCTGGCGCAACGGGCACTCCTCACATAAGGAGCCGAAACCACATCCCTCCGGTGCATCGTCCGCGTGGATGCAGCAGATCGCCTCGCCGCAGCGGAATCCAAGCACGTCTGAGGGCGGGTTCTCGATGAACCTGTGGTTTTTATCCTTGATCTTTTGCACCCGCCATTCGCGGTCGACCACCATCATCACGAAGGGGGAGCTTTCGACGATAGCTGCTAATTCTGTCTCGCTCCTGCGCAGGGCCTCTTCGGCTTGCTTGCGCTCGGTGATGTCCTGCGCTGCCCCGATAATCTTTACGACATGGCCTTCATCCGCATCCCATACCGGTTGACCGCGATTGCTCAGCCAGCGAGTTTCCCCGTCCTTGGTCACGATACGGAACTCGACTTCATCTGCTTTTCCTTTGACCAACGTCTGGTAGTGTTGGCGGGCTAATTGTCGATCATCGGGATGGATGAGCGTTTGCCAGCCGCCATGCTCACGCATCTCGTCCCGAGGGTAGCTGGTGAAAGCTCCAAGCGACTTTGTAGCCCACTCGGAGATGTATGTCCCATCTGCCTCAACGCGAACAGAGTAGGCAAAATCGGACATAAGCTCGGAGATTGCACGATGTCTTTCTTCGCTCTCGCGCAGTGCATCCTCGGCCCGCTTGCGCTCGGTGACCTCCTGCGCCAGTCGTTCATTGCGCTTCTGTAACTCGCGGAAGATCAGCGCGTAGGGCTTGCGCAATCCGGTTTCGACGATAGCGCGGTAGATGGAATAGAAGGCAAATATCTTGAAGATGTGTCCAACCAGGTTGGAAAGCCCGTAGACGCTGACGTAGAACGTGAAAGCCAGCTCGGAGATGATCGTGAAGCCCATTGCCGCTACCAGCCAGCGGAAGATACTGGACGTGAAAGCGTCACGATGGCGCATCAGCCGCCACATGGCGCCGGCGAGCAGAAGCGAGATGATATATTCACTGATGATCTTGAACCGCGTCAGTCCCTGGCCTTCGATATAGCAATCGGGGAAGCGGCGGGCGAAAATCAGCGCTAGCAAAGCTGCCGTGAGGACTGTATAGATACCTGCCAGCATGCGGCGATCTCTCTTGTGCAGTTTGCGACGTATGAAGGCCGGTGCGATGAGTAGCGTGATCGCTTGCACGTATCGCGTGGCAATCCAGAGCTGTGTGGGGAGATTGGCATCATAGGCGGGGAAGATGCCCATCCCCTTGTAGGCCAATGTGTGCACCAAATCGAGTCCACCTATGAATAGAAACGCGACACCCAGAAACTTCAAATAACCGTGATCGGTCAACTCCCACGTGTTCCAGGCCAACACAAACATCACACCTGCCACGGTGATACTGAAAATCTCAGCTAGTGTATGAAAGAGCAGGTAGTTGTAACGGCTGGCGAAGAAAAGCCCTACGATGGTTCCCAGGCCCAAAAGGACAATCTCCAATGTTCTGTTACTTCGCATAAATGGTCGATTGTTGTCCATATTATCTTACCTCCGAGTGGGTCAGGGACATGGAAATAAATAGTCTACCTGCGCCGCTCCCGCTGGATTGCCAAATCCAGCGAGTTTAGCTCTGGATCTGGCGATCCAGAGCGAGCAGAAGGGTAAATTATTTCTTTCTGAATCCCTCAAAGGATTTTTCA
>CAZDYW010000544.1:0-2077 GCA_964509655.1 uncultured Anaerolineales bacterium | reverse complement strand
TTGTGTCATGCTCTACGACTCGCAAGCTTGGCCTAGATGTTGCCAGGCGGCGAATAGGGTCTCGATGAAACCGTCGTAGTCCCGAACGCGGCGCACCAACCGCGCTGGCCCATACTCGCTATGATCCAATACCAGACGCCCGGCGCGTAGGTCATCGCGCGTCGTGGGGAGATATATTTGCTCGAAGTCGAAAAGTTCAGGATGCACCATAGCCATCGCGGGGACCACGTCCCACAGGGCGAAGCCATCGTCCCGAAACCAGAGTCTCATCAGCGCGAACCAGATACGAGCTTCATTGACGATGAAGCGCGATACGGGATTGTCCATCTCTTGGAGCGCGGCGAACTGAGGGCTGCGAAAAATTGCGGTGAGACCGGCCTGTCCAGGGGCGAGCTCAAGAGGGCAGTCCGGGTGTATGGCCTGGTAAGCGGCCTCTGGATCGAGGGAAAAATTTCGATCTTTCAGCCGATGTCCATTCCAAAAAAGAGTGCTGATGGTGCCACCCATCAGGTGCAAGCTGCGCAGCTTCTTGAAAAAATCCGGATCGAGGGTCGCGGCGTGCTTGAGGTTGGTCATGCTGCCGGTGGCGAGAAGGGCGACCTCTCCGGGACGGTCATCGGTCATATCGCGCAGGAAACTGGCCGCTTGATTGTTCTTGGCTTCTTCGTGGGGGCTGTTAGCGCCGGGCACGAGGAGCACATCGCTCCGGCCGACGGCACGCAACAATCGCCGGGTGGCCTTCAAGTTCATCTTCACCGGGCCGTTGCCATAGGTGATCGTGACACAGCGCACATGCACGCGCGGCTCGCCCAGCAGGTAGAGAAGCGCCAGCCCATCGCTCACATCTCGAAATGGGCAACCCATAGTCAAATCACAATCGTAGATGACGGGAATGCGCTTCGACTTGGGTAACTCTTGCAGAGAGGGCACATCTGGAGATTCTGCGTCTCCTACAGCATAAGCCGCGATCAGGAAAGCGGAGGTGACGACGAAAATGGCCGCGATGAGGGCGATAATCAGCCAATAAAACACACCCAGCGCCGAAGTCAATACAATGCCGATGATGATGAGAAAAATAGCAATCCAGAACCACAGAGTTCGAAGCAAACGTTCACCTCCTTGCGCTGAGCTATTTTATCACGCTTGGTTGATTTTGAACATAATCTACCCTCAACGCAAGCTACAGGACACCCATATGATAGCGAAAGGGACGAGAGAGTCAAGCCTTGACTTGACATCGATTCTGATATAGTGTATATTGGTCGTCAGACGTAAGACCTCTTACGACCAGGATCACAATGCGAAAAATCGACCCCGAACTCAAACTCGACAAGCGCCCCCTCCATATCCGAGTGCAGCAGCACTTGCGTAGCCTCATCAAGAACGGGACCTATCAGCCCGGCCAGCAACTCCCCGCCGAAGCCGAACTCGCCACGAATCTAGGCGTCTCCCGGCCCACTCTGCGCGAGGCGCTATCCAACCTCGAACAGCGCGGCGCTATCACGCGCAAGCACGGCGTGGGCACATTTGTCTCCTCCTACAACACCCTGGAAGCGGGGCTGGAAGTTCTGGAGAGCCTGGAGACGCAGGCGCGGCGCATTGGGCTGACTACGCGGGTCACTCATCTCGAAGTCATCGAGCGACAGGCCACCGATGAGGAGCGGGAAATGCTGCGGCTACCCCAGGCCGAAGGTCCCACGCAAGTGACCTGTGTTGACCGCGTGATCCTGGTCGAGGGCGAGCCAGCGGCCTTTCTGCGCGACATCGTGCCGACCGTGTATCTGCGCCGGGAAGAGATCGACGGGCGCTTTTCCGGCTCTGTGCTCGACATCCTTCTCCAGCGCGGCGATCCGGAGCCGGTTACCTCTCGGACGGAGATATTGACGGAAGCTGCTTGCGACGATCTGGCCGCCAAGCTGATGACGCCGGAGGGCGCGCCGTTGCTCAAGTTTATGGCCCAGCTTTATGGTTATGATGACCGGGTGCTGGATTATTCGCTGAGCTACTTTGTACCCGGATATTTCAAATTCCACGTCACGCGACGGGTAGGCCGGGGATGAACCGGCCTATTTCGTTT
>CAZDYW010000543.1:0-2081 GCA_964509655.1 uncultured Anaerolineales bacterium | reverse complement strand
ATAGTAATTTAACTTCACCCGCCCCAACCGCACCTCATCCCCGTCGTTCAGCGGATGAGACTGTCCCGGCGTCAGCTTCTGCTGATTGACGTAAGTGAAATTGGTGCTATTCAGATCCTCGATGGAAACTTGCGCCCCCTGGATAGTAACGCGGGCGTGTTGCCGCGAGACCCCGCCCTCATCCCCACCGTGGTCGGTCAGATCAATCTCAGGAAAGACGCCGCTGACCGGATCCTCCCGCCCGATGATGAATTCCGTCCGGCCCGGGGGGAAATGGAGCGGCGCGTTGCTCCCCTGCACCACGAAGCGCCCTGCGGGAGTCTGCGGAGGCCCTTGGTATGATGGATACTGTTGTCCCGAATATGGCCCGGCATCTTGCGGCTGGTAGTCCGGAACTTCTGGCTGAGGGAACTGCTCAGGTTGAGGCTGCGGGGTTGGCTGCTGACCGACCGGCGCGCCGCACATGTCACAGAAGTTACTCCCCGGTTCCAACTGGGCGCCACACTGGGGGCAAGTGAGCCCACCGCCAGGTTGAGGCCCGCTGGTTTGTTCTGGTTGTGGGGTAGACTGAGCGCCGCTCAGATCAGCCCCGCAGTTATCGCAAAAGACTTCTCCGGGCATCACCGGAGCGCCACACTCAGGACAGGTCATCGTCGCCACGGCGGTCGGAGCAGGTTTTGCTTGTGCTCCCACCGGAGAGCCTCCATATGCTGCCTGTTCAAGTTTCGCTCCACACTGGTCACAAAAATCCACCCCATCAGGTTGTTGTGAACCACAGTTCGGACATATAGGCATGATCTTTCTCCTTTCTCCCAATCTACTAATCCACCAACTTCTGTGTCAACTTGCGCGTCTCGTAGCGCAGTTTCTTCGTCCCTTTGGCCGAGAGCTCCTCACCGCTCTCCAGCCGTTCGGCCTCATCCAGCGCGGTCTGAGCCAGTTCCTCCTCGCCCAGATTCAGCAAACGGGTGGCAGCGGCGCGCAGTTTCTGGGTCGCCCCAACGACGTCGCCCACCGCCGCTTCGTCCAGTGCTCGCGTCTGTAGCTTGTGGGCCGTCACCTTCTCCACGATGTTCATCACGTAGGGATTGATCTGCATCGCTTGGGCCGGATCAGCCGTGAAATCCAAGATTACGTCGGCCCTCACCTTCCCACGCACCGCCCCGGTCGCAGCCACGTCGTAGTTCACCTCCGCCTGGGCGATGCGGTATGTGCCCGGCTGCCGGGGCGGGACGAGCATCTCGACTAGCACGCTCTGACCTTGCTCACGGTCCATATCGCCCAGCGTGACCTGCACGTCGCGGTCCGAGATGGCACGGTGGCCCAGCTTGGCGATCATCGGCGTCACCCGCCAGACAGCGCGGGGCATCACGCCACTCACCAAGCGCAGAATCAGCTCCGCATCCTGCACCACGGTGGCCTGAGCCGTGCGCACCTGTCCCTCGAAGGTTTTGAGGATAGAATCTGGGCTGCCGTCAGGGATGAAGTCAGAAAGCCCACTACTGGCTTCGCCGATATCATCCAGAAGATCCTCGTTCCAATCCTCGCCCAGGCCCAGCGCGATGATGGCGATGGCTTCCTCCCTGGCATCGGTGGCCAATCTGCGGCAAGCGTTCTCGTCGCCGAAGGTCTCGCCGTCGGTCAGCAGGAGCATGCGGCTGATCCGGTTGGCGTCCGTCCCCTTGCGCAACTCCTCCATTCCCTTGCGCATCCCGCCTGACATCTCGGTGCCGCCTCCGTCAGGAATGTCGTCAATCTCGCGTTTGAGGTCGGCAGGATCGGTGACCGGTTGGCTGGGCGCGATGACCTTCACCTTGTCGTCGAAAATGACGATGGATGCCACATCCTGCGGCCCCATCTGGTCGATGGCCAGTTTGGCCGCCTCCTTGAGATTATCCAGCTTGTCCCCACTCATCGAGCCGCTGTGATCCAGCACCAGGCTGAAGTTGAGCGGCATGCGAACGTTGGCGACCGCGCCGCTGGGCATCGCCTCGATGAGCACGTAGGCCAACTGGTTCCCCCCACTGGCGGGAAACGCCGCCTTGTTAGTCTGAACGGTTAATTGCACTTCTCCAGGCATA
>CAZDYW010000542.1:0-2089 GCA_964509655.1 uncultured Anaerolineales bacterium | reverse complement strand
CCCGCGCGGCTGTTGCGGCGGATGCGAAGCACCTCGCGCACCATGTTCCAAGAATCGCGCAGGGGGTTGACGCGGCTGTTCTCGCCGTAATACCAGTTGATGGGCACTTCGACGATGTGGTAGCCGCGATGGAGGGCTATATGCAAGACCTCCACGTCGAAGGCCCAGCCGTCGATCCGCTGGGTGGAGAAAAGGTCGCGAGCTGCTTCCCGGCGGAAGCACTTGAAGCCGCACTGGGTATCCTGAATGCCGGGCACGGCCAGCAGACGGACGAGGAGATTGAAAACCCGGCCCATCAGGTGACGGTATCCCGGCTCGTCGTAGCGCTTCGCGCCCGAGGCCTCACGGGAGGCGATGGCGATGTCATAATCGGTGAGTTGGGGGGGCATGAACTTATTGATTTCCTCGACCGGCATCGCCAGGTCGGCGTCGCAGATGAAGAGGTACTGCCCATGGCCCGCTAACATTCCCTTGCGCACCGCTGCCCCCTTGCCCTGGATGGGTTGGTGAAGGACGGAGATGATGGGATGCTCCTCCGCGATGGTGGCGGCGATTTCCGCCGTTCTGTCGGTGCTGGCATTGTCCACCACTATTATCTCTACAGGGTATTTTTGAGCTTCGGAGAATGCCACCACCTGGGGCAACGTCGTCGGTAAGCGGCGCTCTTCGTTGTAGGCTGGGATGATGATCGTGAGCAAAGGGTTCGATGTTTCTATCTTTGAGACTATATTGGAATCTATGGTTACACCTCATCCTGTTTGAGCGAGTCGATAGTGACGCGCCGGTAGAACAGCGGCAGGGGCTTGACGGGCTCGTCGCTGAAGGAGTGGGCTGCCAGTACACGCTCACGGGCCTCCGCCAGTTTCTCCTCGTCGTTGGCGTGGATGGTGAAAAGAGAGGTGCCTTTTTCCACCATATCGCCCACTTGGTGATGCACGATGACGCCCACGCTGTGGTCGATGGTATCCCCTTTTTCCTCGCGCCCGCCGCCCAGATCTACTACGGAAAGACCTATCTCGGCGGCGTGCAAAGTGGTCAGATAGCCGCCTCTTGGGGCTGGTATATCCTCGATCAGACGTGCCTGGGGGAAGCGCTCCGGATCGTCGATGTAGGCCACCTCTCCGCCCTGTGCCTCGACGAGTTGCTTGAACTTGCGCCAGGCCGCGCCGGAGCTCAGCTCCTCCTCGGCCAAATCTCTAGCTGCCTCTATATCGGGAGCCTTACCACCTAGCCTCAGCATCTCCGCCGCGATGACCAAACAATGCTCAAGGAAATCGTCCGGACCACCGCCGTGCAGCGTCTCAATCGCCTCCTTGACCTCAAGCGCGTTTCCCACGGCGTATCCCAATGGCTGGTTCATATCGGAGATGCGGGCCACTACCTCGCGCTTGGCCTGGGTGCCCAGTTTGACCATGGCTTCGGCCAGCTTTTCCGCCTCTTCCACCGATTTCATGAAGGCGCCGTTGCCCACTTTGACGTCCAGAACGATGGCATCTGCGCCGCCGGCGAGCTTCTTGCTCATAATTGAGCTGACGATGAGGGGCAATGATTCCACCGTCGCCGTCACGTCGCGCAGCGCGTAGAGCTTGCGGTCGGCCGGAGCTAAGTCCGCCGTCTGACCGGTCAGCACCACGCCGATCTCCCGCACCTGGGCCTTGAACTCCTCTATGCTCAAATCGGTGCGGTAGCCGGGGATAGATTCGAGTTTATCCAGAGTGCCGCCGGAGAAGCCCAGCCCGCGCCCCGTCATCTTGGCGATCGGTACACCACAGGCAGCAACCAAAGGGGTCACGACCAAACTGACCTTGTCCCCAACGCCGCCGGTGGAGTGTTTGTCCACGATGAGGGGCGCGATGTCGCTTAGGTCGAGCATATCCCCGGAATGGGCCATTGCTATTGTCAGATCGTGGGTCTCCTGGATGGACATGCCGCGAAAATAAACGGCCATCAGCCATGCGGCGGCCTGGTAATCAGGGAACACTCCACCGGTGTAGCCCTGAATGAAAAACTCGATCTCTTCCCGCGAAAGCTCGGCTCCGTCGCGCTTCTTGGTGATAATGTCAACGATGTGCATTTTATCTCTCTTTCA
>CAZDYW010000541.1:0-2098 GCA_964509655.1 uncultured Anaerolineales bacterium | reverse complement strand
TGCCCAACTTCGGCACGGCCGGCACCAGCGATGCCCAGACCTTCGACGGGCAGGCGGTGCTGGAGGCGGCCTCCTCCTGTATGATGGCCTACCTCGCCGGCGCCAACTTGATCCACGACGTGGGCCTGTTGGGCAACGCCACGGTGGTGATGCCGGCCATGATCACAGCGACCGATGAGATCATCGCCATGCTCCACCATCTGCTGGGCGCGGTGGATGTCAGCGACGAGGAGTTAGCGCTGGCGCTCGACATGCTCGAAGGGGTGGGGCCGGGCGGCGAGTTCGTCACGCACGCGCACACCTTCGACCACTTCCGCGATGCCTGGTACCCCGATTTGCTCTTCCGGGGCGGCGCCGAGGCCTGGGCTACGTCCGAGCGGGAGGCTTTCGAGCAGCGCGTGAACGTCAAGACGCGCGAGCTGATGGAGCAGCATGAGCCGGCGCGGCTGCCTCCGGACATCGCCGAGGCGATCCGGGCGGTCGTGGCGCGGGCGGAGGAAGGAAAATGACACAATTGACACGAATGATCACAACTATCGACTCTCACACCGCCGGTGAATGCACGCGGCTGGTGACAGGCGGCTTGCCTCCGCTGCGCGGCGCGACGATGGCGGAGAAGTTGGCCGATGCCGAGGAGCGCTTGCCCTGGGCGCCGCGATTCCTGCTGCTGGAGCCGCGCGGTCACAAGGATATGTTCGGCGCCATCCTGACCGAACCTTGCTCGCCGGAGGCCGACGTGGGCGTGATCTTTATGGACAATCAGGGCTATGAGCCGATGTGCGGGCACGCCATCATCGGCACGGCGACCACGGTGCTGGAGACGGGCATGTTCCCGATGCGCGGGCCCCACACAGATGTTGTGCTCGTCACGCTGGATACGCCCTCCGGCCTCGTCCGCGCCTACGCTCGTGTCGAGGACGGGCGCGTTGAATCGGTCTCGTTCCAGAACGTGCCGGCCTTCGTCTACCGCTCGGCGGTCGCGCTCGATGTGCCGGGCCTGGGCGAGCTGACCATCGATGTGGTCTTCGGCGGGCTCTTCTTCGTCTTCGTCGATGCCCGGCAGATAGCGCTCGATCTGGTGCCGGAAAATGCCGCGCGTCTGGCCGATCTGGGGATGCGGATTCTGGCGGTCGCCAACGAGGCGGTCGAGGTGCGTCATCCCCATCTGCCCCACATCGACCGGATCATCGACCTGCGCTTCTACGTCGAGCCGGGCACGGAGGGCGCTGACAGCCGCAATGTGGTCATCCTGGGCGATCACATGGTCGACCGCTCGCCTTGCGGCACCGGCACCTCGGCGGAGACGGCGCTGCGCCACGCCCAGGGTCGGTTGGAGGTGGGCGAGTCCTTCGTGACCGAGAGTATCATCGGCACCCGCTTCCGGGGCGAGCTGGTGGAGGAGACGGCGGTCGGTGATTTCCCCGCTGTGATCCCCCGTATCACGGGCCGTGCTTACCTGACCGGCTTCCACCGCTTCGCGCTGGATGAGGCTGATCCCTTCCCGGAGGGATTCCATTTGGTGTAGGTTGGTGGTGTTTTTGCTCTTAAGGGATCGCCAGATCCCGTCTTGACCGCCGAATATGGCTATCCGGCGCGAGCAGAAGAGTGGTGTGGGTTGGGACTGCTGCCCGACCGGAAAAGGAGATTGAGAGATGACTTTCGCCGCACGTGTGATGCACTTGGCTCCGGAGGGAGCATATGCCGTACTGGCCAAGGCCCAGGCTTTGGAGGCTCAGGGCCGTGACATCGTCCATCTGGAGATCGGTCAGCCCGATGTGCCGACCTTCGACAACGTGGCGCAGGCTGGCGTTCGGGCCATCGAGGAGGGGCGCACGCGCTATAACCCGCCGCCCGGCGTCGATGCGCTGCGCGAGATCATCGCCGAGGACGCCGGGCGGCGGCGCGGCTTTGAGGTGAGCCCCGCCGAGGTGGTCGTGGCGCCGGGGGCCAAGCCGATGCTCTTTTTCCCCACGATGACCCTGATCGAGCCGGGCGACGAGGTGATCTATCCCGATCCCGGCTTCCCCACCTACGCCGCGATGATCGGCGTGGCGGGCGGTGTGCCGGTACCGGTCACGCTGCGCGAGGAGACGGGCTT
>CAZDYW010000540.1:0-2104 GCA_964509655.1 uncultured Anaerolineales bacterium | reverse complement strand
CGCTGACCGGTGAAGATCATCGTCGCACCGGCCTGATTGCAAGCCTGAATGACCTTGTGATCGTTGAGCGAGCCGCCCGGCTGTATCACGGCGGTGACACCCTCGCGCAGACCGACATCCACGCCGTCGCGGAAGGGGAAGAAACCATCGGAGACCATCACCGCGCCGCACAGCCCGCCACGCCGCTCGGCGACATCCACATCGATCTCGCGGCGCTTATCATCGTCGAGGCTGTCGTAGATCATGCCATGACGCTCGAAGGCCAGACGGTCGGCCAATTTGCGATAAGCCTTATCGCGTGCGATGCGGGCCACGCCGACACGATCCTGCTCGCCGACGCCGATGCCCACCGTGACTCCATCCTTGACGTAGAGCACCGAGTTCGAAGTCACGCCGGTCTCCACCACCCAGCCGAAGAGCATATCGTCGAGCTCGGCCTCGGTTGGCTCGCGCGAGATGCGGTAGGTTTTCCCATCGTGGAGCGCCTCCGCCGGCTTGAGATTGGATCTATCGCGCGTCCACGGGGCAGCGTCGTCCGGCGCCAGGGAAAGCTGGGTCACGATTGAGCCGTCGATCAAGCTCTTGAAATCCAGGAAGCGCTCCGCGGTGAACTCGGCCAGGCGGGCGATATTGCCGATGCGCATGATGCGCAAGTTCTTCCGCCGGGCCAGTATACCGACCGTGCCATCCTCGAATTCCGGGGCCAGAACCACCTCGGCGTAGCGCTCCGCGATGGCCTCGGCGGTCGCCAGATCGACCGGGCGGTTGAGCGCGATGCAGCCGCCGAACGCGGCCACGTGATCGGCCAGATCGGCCTTCAGGTAGGCCGCCGAGAGGCTATGGGCCATCGCCACCCCGGAGGGGTTGTTGTGTTTCATGATCGCCACTGCGGGGCGGTCGGGCAAGTGGCGGGCGATGCCGCCCAGGATGTTGAGCGCGTTGTCGGCGTCGGTCAGATTGATCTTGCCCGGATGCTTGCCCGCCTGCAGCAGCTCCGCCTCGGAGACCAGATAGCGCCCTGGTTTGATGGTCTGCACCTCGCCGATGATGAGGTTGCCGTTGACCAGTTTGTAGAGCGCCGCTTCCTGTCCGGGGTTCTCACCATAGCGCAGCCCCTTGCGCACGCCGTCGATCACCCACGAGACCTTCTCGTAGACGAGCGTGGCCGGGTTTTCGGCTCCTTCAGAGATGAAGGAAATCTCCATGCGCTCTGGAAAATGATCGTCCATAATGGTGCGATAAGCTTTTTTCAAATCTTGTGCCATCAGATAAGCTCCTGTCTCGTCGTGTAGAGTGAGGGTATCGCGCTGGGCCTCTGCTGCGCCAAGAAGTCACAGATGGCTTGATCGTATGCGGCGGTGTGTACGAAGGCTTTGCGGGCCAACTCGAAGCGCTTCTCCAGGTTCAACATGCCATAGTGCGCCTCCTCGGCGGTGAGGGCTTGTATCAGCGCGGGGTAGTCGGCCGGATCGGCCACGGGCGCCACGCGCAGGTAGTTCTTCGCCGCGGCGCGGAGCATGCACGGCCCGCCGATGTCGATGTGGGCGCGTGCTTCCTCAACGGTCACGTCATCGCGGGCCACGGTCGCCTCGAAGGGGTAGAGATTGACCACGACCATATCCAAGGCCACCGCCTCGGCGCGGGCCATATCCCTTTGATGGGCCTCGTTGTAGGTCTCGGTCAGCAGGCCGAGATATATCTTGAAATCCAGGGTCTTAACCAACCCGCCCTGCGTCTCCGGCTGACCGGTGTAATTCGAGATCAGGGTCAGGTGAATATCCGCTCTTTCCGGGCCCATGATCCCGGCGATGGCTCTGAAGGTCCCGCCGGTGGAGTAAAATTGAACTTTGGGATTGATGTCGATTAACGCGGGGATGAATGAATCCAACCCCGATTTGTCCGAGACGCTCACCAGAACGCGGTCGATTTTGAGCCAATCGTCGATGCGTTCTACGATATTTCCTGCCATTTTATTTCCTTTTCCTTGCGGCATGATCAAAATGTAACTGGTTCAGAATCGCTCCTTGTAAGGCGTGACCTTAAAAGTTACTACGAGGCATAGAATTTGTCAAACTCGTGGATTGAGGTTAAGGTTAAGGTTGAG
>CAZDYW010000539.1:0-2110 GCA_964509655.1 uncultured Anaerolineales bacterium | reverse complement strand
CCCCATCGCAACTTGAAACGAGCGAAAAAAGGAGACAAGGATATGTCAACAGCCTTTCATTTATCATTCAAAGAGATATGGCGCAATCGAGGGCGTTACTTGCTGTTCAGCTTAGTCATCGCCCTGATCGCCCTGCTGATTCTCTTCATCGCCGCGCTGGGCGAGGGGCTCGGCGCCGGCAATCGGGAGTACATCGAAAAGCTAAACGCCGACCTGATCGTCTACCAGGACACGGCGCAGCTCTCCATCGCCAGCAGCATCGTCGGCTGTGAGACGCGCAATGCCCTGCGCAGCGTCAACGGCGTGGAAGACGTCGGCCCCATTGGCTTCTCGCGGGCCTCCATCCCACTGGGCGGTGAGGAGGAGCCCCTCGACATCTCCCTCATCGGCGTCGAGCCGGGCAAACCCGGCGAGCCCCCGGTCACAAAAGGCCAGGGCCTGGAGCGGAGAAGCGCCAAAGAAGCCATAATCGACCGCACGGTCGAACTGGTGACGGGGTTGCAAGTAGGAGATCAATTCACCATCCGCTCGCCCCAGGGAGGAGAAGAGGAGTTTTACACCCTGAAGGTCATCGGCACCACCGACAGCCGCAAATACTCCATACAGCCCTCCATCTTCGTGCCCATCGTGGCCTGGGATCAGATCCGGCCACAGGCTACGCCCGGCGGTGGAAGCGACACCCCGGCCTGTAACGTTGCCGCCGTCAAGCTGGAGGATCCCACACAGATCGAGACAATGCGCCAACGCTTGGTGGCCCAGGTTAGAGACATCGAGGCCGTGGACCGCAAAACGGCCTACGAGAACACGCCCGGCTACACCGCCCAGCAGAGCACCTTGACCACGCAGAACTCCTTCGCCCTGCTGATCGGCCTGCTGGTGATCGGCGGCTTCTTCCAGATTCAGACGCTGCAAAAAGTGCCGCAGATCGGGATGCTCAAGGCCATCGGGACGCCCAACGGCGTCATCGCCCTGGCCTCATTCATCCAGATCGTGATCGTCAACTTCGTGGGCATTCTCATCGGCGGGTTGGTGACCTTTGGCGTGGCGCTGGTCTTCCCACCCAACATTCCCATCGTCTTCGAGTTGCGCTCGGCGGCGATGGCCATCGGCTCGATCTTGCTCATCGGGCCGCTGGGAGGTTTGGTGTCGGTGCGCTACTCGCTGCAAGTGGAGCCTCTGATCGCGCTGGGGCTAGGTTAGGGAGAGAAATATGAGTGCATTGGAAGCTCAAACGCTGACAAAAGAGTACCCGGCTGGCGAAGGTGTGGTGAAAGCGGTGGACAACGCCTCTTTCGGAGTGGACAAAGGGGAATTCGTGGCCCTGGTGGGTCCGAGTGGATCGGGCAAGACGACGATGCTGGCGATGTTGGCCGGGCTGTTGCGACCGACTTCGGGCCAAGTCGTCATCGACGGCGAGGATTTGGTCGCGATGAGCGATGCCGACAGGGCCCGCTTCCGCCGTCGCAGGATCGGCTTCACGTTCCAGCAGAACAACCTCGTCTCTTACCTCACCGCCCTGGAAAATGTCGAATTGATGCTGCGGTTGAACAAAGAATTCAACGCGCCCCATCGCAAAAGGGCCAGGGAGTTACTGGTGATGCTGGGACTGGAGGAGCGTATGAATGCCTTACCCAGCCAGCTCTCCGGTGGACAACAACAGCGCGTAGCCATCGCTCGCTCCTTGATCAACAGCCCCACCGTGGTGCTGGCCGACGAGCCGACCGCCAGTCTCGACACCGAACGCGCCTACCAGGTGGTGGAGACTATGGCCCATCTGGTGCATAGCCAAAACCGCGCTGGCGTCATGGTGACCCACGACCTGCGCATGGTGGAGTATACTGACCGCATCATTCATATGATTGATGGGCAAGTGGCCCAGATCGTCTCCCCCGACGATGATCTCTCCTGTCTGGCCGATCCAGGCACGTGCCAGATGATCCCGGATGAGATACTGGGCACCTCATCGTGATGCTCTGAGGGGGGATGACCGGGGTACAAGCGCGGTGTTCCATTCGTAGAGCAATTGCGCTTCATACGCACCCAGGATGATTCCGCTTCAAGATCACCTCGGCACCCTCCCTAGGGCAATTGCATTTAAATCCAGTCGGTC
>CAZDYW010000538.1:0-2112 GCA_964509655.1 uncultured Anaerolineales bacterium | reverse complement strand
TTAACTTAATGACATTAGGGTGAAGGTAAACACAAGGGGCAGAGTTTCCTCTGCCCCCTCTTGGCTCTCTCTTCTCTACTCAGAGATTTCGCCGACGACGCCCTCGACGAACCAGTCCATATTCAGCATATCCTCATCCGACATGCATTCTCCGTCCGCGACGGCCTCGTTGCCATCTTGATCATTGATCGGGCCGCAGAAGACGTCCCAATCGGTGTCCATGATCCTTTCCTTCTCGGCGTTGACCTGCTCGCGCACCTCATCGGGGACCAGCGGGCTCATCTCGGCCAGCTTGACGACATCGGTCTCCAAGCCACCCCAGAACTGATGAGTCTCCCAAGTGCCGTCGATGATATTCTGGACGGTGTCGATGTAGTACGTGCCCAGGTTCCACTGCGGGCTGGTCAGGACGGTGTCGCCCACGAACTGCCGCATATCAGAGTCGTAGCCAATGCTCAGCGCGTCGCGCTCCTGAGCGGCCTTCTGCGGCTCGGTGGTATCCTGATGCTGCGCGATGATGTCCGCGCCCTCGTCGAGAAGCGCCTCGGCTGCCTCGCGCTCCACCACTGGATCATACCAGGTGTTCGTCCAGACCACGCGCACTTCCGCGTCGGAATTCACCGACCGAACACCAAGCGCGAAAGCGTTGATGCCGCGGATTACCTCCGGGATGGGGAAGGCAGCCACATAGCCGATGATGTTGCTCTCCGTCATCTCGCCGGCCACGATGCCGGATAGGTAACGTGGCTGGTACATACGACCGAAGTATGTGGCCATATTATCCGCGGTCTTATACCCAGAGCAGTGCTCGAAGAGGACATCGGGGAACTCCTCCGCCACTTCCAGCGTGGGGTCCATGTAGCCGAACGAGGTAGTGAAGATAACATCATATCCCTCTTGGGCATACTGGCGGATGACGCGGGTGGCATCAGGGCCTTCGGGCACGTCCTCAATGTACTTGGTTTCGACCTTATCGCCTAGCTCTTCTTCGAGCATCTTGCGGCCTCGGTCGTGCTCGTAGGTCCACCCCAGGTCTCCGGGAGGGCCGATGTAGACGAAAGCGGCTTTGACAGTTTTCTTCTCGGGGGCTTCGGTGGGCTTGGGGCCACAGGCCGTCAGCGCCAATGCTGCGACGAGCAAAATCCCCATTACACTCCACAGGCGTTTAGACATTCTTAACCTCCTTTAGGTTTTGTTTGTTTGAACGGGTTATCGCGGGTTAGAGGGGTAAAGTAATTTTGCCGATCAGGTCACCTCCTCCTCTGGCCCAAATGCTTAGCACAGGGCAACAAGGATATTTTTTCTTCGCCTCGCTTCTAGGAACGATATCGCCTCTCCCAGTATGAGTTGTTTGAGAGGCAGTTTATGATAGCACAACACGTGTGCTTTAGCAACCAATTACATCCCTGTAGGGATGTTGAGGAAAGTAGTCTCTAGGCCGAATCGTTCTTCCAGGTGATGCGCCAGCGCTTTGACACCGAAGGTCTCGGTGGCATAGTGTCCGGCGAAGATTACGTTGAGCCCGCGCTCATTGGCCTCGTGAAAGTGGGCATGGCTGGTTTCGCCGGTGATGTAGGTATCGAGCCCGGCCTCTTCCGCTTGAGCCATCATCGAGGCCGCACCGCCGGAGACGCAGCCGACGCGGTGAGCTTTCTCCGGGCCGTGATCCAGGATACGGATGGGAGTGGTCCCCATAGCTTGCGTGATCCGCCCGATTAAGGCAGGCATATCAAGAGGCGGTTCCAACTCCCCCGACATGCCGATTTGAGTGCCATGATACTCGCCGAAGGGCTGCTTGTCTCGCAGTTTCAGCAGCCGCGCCATCTCCGCGTTGTTGCCCACTTCGGCGTGAGCGTCCAGCGGAAGATGGACAGCATAAAGGCCACAGCCGCCCTCGATCAGCGTGCGCACCCTCCGAAAGTGCGGGCCGACCAGTCGCAGCGGATCGTCCCAGAAGAGACCGTGGTGCACTACGAGCAGTTGCGCGTTCTCGGCCACGGCCTGCTCGAAGGATGCCTGACAGCCGTCCACGGCGAAGGCGACTTTTGTTACTTCCTCCGGCCCCTCCACCTGCAGGCCGTTCTTGGAGACATCGTCGAAATCGTTGATGCG
>CAZDYW010000537.1:0-2138 GCA_964509655.1 uncultured Anaerolineales bacterium | reverse complement strand
GTTGCAAGTTGCAGGTTTCAGGTTGGCCGAGTAGGTTATGAGAGGGCAAAATATGGATACTGCATTTGACGCCGAACAAGAATATACCGCTACCGTTGATTACTACGCTATTTTAGGCGTCCCGCAATCGGCGACACAGGAGGAGATTCAAGAAGCCTATCGCAAAATAGCGCGCCGCTACGGTCCCAGTAGCTCGGATAGCCGGAAGAGCTCAAGCGCGACCAGCCCCTTCTACAAGGCTCAAAAAGCATACGCTGTGCTGAGCGATCCACAAACCCGTCAAGCGTATGACCAACAAAGGGCTAAACTCGACAAGGGAGCAAAAGAGGCGCTAAGCTGGACGATCACGCCGAGCTGGAGCCAGATCTCCACCCATCACGAGGAGCAGGTGTTTTATATCCTCATGGAGATAAAACCGGGGGTGATAGCCCGAGGCGGGCGTTTGCCCCTAAACCTATGCCTGGTTTTAGACCGCAGCACTTCGATGAAAGGTGCCCGAATGGACCACGTCAAACGAGCGGCCCATCGCCTCATTGATCAACTGCAAGATGAGGACATCCTGGCCGTGGTCACCTTCGACGACCGAGCGGAGGTGGTGCTGCCCAGCGAACAGGGGGTCAGCAAGGCCCACGCCAAGGCCGCCGTCTCCACCATCAACGCGCGGGGAGGCACCGAGATTTTACGTGGGCTGCGGGCAGGATTGTCGGAGATCGCTAAGCACCACAGTACCCAGGTCACCAGCCACTTGATTCTGCTCACCGATGGTCGGACTTATGGCGATGATGAAGCCTGCATCCGAGAGGCCAAGCAGGCCGGGGCTTATCACATCGGCATCTCCACAATGGGCATCGGCGAGGACTGGAACGATGAACTGCTTGATGAGATGGCGGCCCAGAGCGGGGGCGTCTCGGCCTATGTCGCATCAGCCAACCAGGTGAGGACATTCCTGGAAGAACGGGTGCGAGGGCTCGGCTCACTTTTCGCGCAGGGGTTGCAGCTTGAAATTAATTATCCGGATAGCGTGGAGCTGGAAAATATCTTCCGCGCCGAGCCTTACGTGGAGCGCCTCCCCTCGACCAATGGCGAGATCAAGCTGGGCACACTCCAGGCCGATTCCGCGATGAGCCTGGTGCTGGAACTCGGCGTGGATCAGGAATCGGATGATGAGCCGCCCCCCCAAGCGCTTGATCCACTGCACTTACAGTTTGAACTCTCAGGTGATGTACCAGCCTTGAACCATAGGAAGGAAAGGCTACAACGCGCCCTCCGCATCCCCTTCGCCGACGCTGATCTGGCGCTCGATGAGGTGCCAAAAGCACTGACGGATACGTTGGGCAAAGTGACTCTCCACCGAATGCAGGAGCATGCCTGGGAAGCGATGGAGCGCGGAGAGATAAACGCAGCTACCCGTCAGCTGAAGGTGATGGCTACGCGATTGTTCGATCTGGGTGAAGCCCAGTTGGCCCAAGCGGCCTTGCTAGAGGCCGGGCGCATCGCTCAGGGCGCTCAGCCCAGCCAGAAGGGGCGCAAAGAGCTCAAGTATGGCACACGCAGCTTGAGCATCGCTCCAAAGGAAATCGCCAATTATGACTGATTGCCCATCTTGCGGAGAAACATATCGTCCCGGAACCCTCTTCTGCAATCGATGCGGGATCTACTTGCCCACGGGTGAGCCCCTGGGAGCCGAGGTGAAGTCCCCAAGCCCGAAGCCAACACCCCATCGTGAAGTAAAGAGCAGCACTTCACAGCCTGCCGAGGGCTCTTCCACTCCGATGAAGATCGAGGTCCAGCCGACGGGCCACCGTATTCAGCTGCCGGACAAGGCCGAGGCGCTCATCGGGCGTCCAGACGAGGCCGGGGGGGTGACCCCGGACATAGACCTAACGCCACACCGGGGGCTGGAGCTCGGCGTCTCGCGCCGGCATTGTAAGATTTATCAGCGTGGCGGGACCTACTTCATTGAGGATGTCGGCAGCTCCAATGGCACCTTTCTGAATGGCAAGCGTTTGACGCCACATAAGCCCCAAGCGATCCAAAAG
This sequence comes from uncultured Anaerolineales bacterium, assembly GCA_964509655.1. Lineage (GTDB taxonomy): Bacteria > Chloroflexota > Anaerolineae > B4-G1 > B4-G1 > CAZANJ01. Next base: position 99 of record CAZDYW010000537.1, on the reverse strand, counting down.
GGAGATGTGCTCCAATTAGGGGGCGTCAAGTTAAAGGTAACTCTTTAGAGCCTGTTTGAGAAATCAGCTCATGCAGTCGAATTCGCTAAGCAGCCTTCG
>CAZDYW010000536.1:0-2145 GCA_964509655.1 uncultured Anaerolineales bacterium | reverse complement strand
TGGGGATAATCAGCCGGGCAGTTATATCCCCTCAATCGGCAGGGGCGGCCCCAGTACCGGCTTCGGATGTCGCACGTTCACGTCCCACCAGGCCAGCGCTAACGCCAGATACTCCCGCGCCTTCCATATCACGCGCTCGCGGGAGTAGACCCGACGGTCGGCGACCACGCCGACGGCTTCCAAGCCCAACCCATCGCAGGTATAGAGCGAGCGGGCGACGTGAAAGCGCTGCGTGACCACCACGACCTGTTCCACTTTGAAAATATCCCGTGCCCGGTAGCAACTATCATAGGTGCGCCGCCCGGCATAATCGAGCACAATATCCTCCTCCGGCACGCCCAGGTCCAGCGCGTAGCTCTTCATCGCCTGGGGCTCATTGTAGTCCACGAAGCGGTTGTCGCCGCTGAAAAGCAGCTTGCGCACCTTGCCCGCTTGGTAGAGGTCAACAGCGGTGGCAACCCGGTCGGCCAGCACCGGCGTGAGCGATCCATCGGCCCACAGCCCAGCGCCCAGCACCAACGCGACGGGGCGGCTCGGCGCCCGCTCGATCTCCTCATAAATGCGGTCGCGATACTTCCGCTCGGCCCAAAGCCTTAGCCCCAGCAGAAACAGAAGCCCCGCGATCCCGCAGGCGAGCGCGAGCAAAATGATTCGCTTCAGCAACTTCATCATCCCCCCATTAAGACCCTAAAGGTTTCCAGAGGTCTTTAGGGTTTTCTCCCAGAGCGTGTCGATCCGCTCCTCAACCTCGGCGGTCATATGCACCGCCTCCGGCCACCCGCGCGTGTATCCCTCCTCCGGCAACTTGGCCGTGGCGTCGATGCCGATTTTGCCCCCAAAGGAGTTGTGGTAAGATGCATGATCCAGTTGATCCACCGGCCCCTCGCTGACCATCACATCCCGCGCCCAATCGACGTTGCCCAGCGCCTGCCAGGCCGCCTCGGTGGGATTTTGCACATCGACCCACTCGTCCACCACCACGATGGCCTTCGCCAGACTGAGCAGCGCCAATCCCCAAAGCCCGTGGATCACCTTGCGGGCGTGGCCGGGGAAGCGTTTCTTGATGCTCACCAGCACCAGATTGTGGAAGACGCCCGGCGCGGGCATGGCGAAATCGACCACCTCCGGCAGGAAAAGTTGCACCAGCGGCAGGAAGAGCCGCTCGGTGGCCTTGCCCATCCAGTAATCCTCCATCGGCGGAATGCCGACCACCGTGGCGGGATAGATCGGCTCGCGGCGGCGGGTGATCGCGGTGACGTGAAAGGCCGGGAAGCGCTCCACCGGCGTGTAGTAGCCGGTGTGGTCGCCGAAGGGACCTTCGGGCCGCTGATCGTTGGGATCGACGTACCCCTCAATTACGATGTCGGCGTCCGCGGGCACCTCCAGCGGCTGGCTGACGCACTCGACGAAGGGCACGGGCTCGCCGCGCAGCCAGCCGGCGAGCAAGTACTCGTCGATGTCCGGCGGCAGCGGCGCCGACGCGCACCAGATGCAAGCCGGATCGCCGCCCAGCACAATCGCCGCCGGGATGGTCGGCTTTTCCCGCGCGAGCGCTGCACGCTCATGCTCAGCGCCGCCCTTGTGGCGCTGCCAATGCACCAGCAGCGTGCGGCTATCGACTTTTTGCAAGCGGTACATCCCCACGTTGCGCACGCCGGTCTCCGGGTGGCGGGTCACGACCTGCGGCAGGGTGATAAAAGGCCCGCCGTCCTGGGGCCAGCAGGTGAGGATGGGAATAAAGTCCAGCGAGGGGCGCTCCGTCTCCACGATTTGCTGCACCGGAGCGCGGCGCACGCGACGCGGTCTCAGCCCAGCGGCCCGCAGCGCGTCGAGGAGCGCCTTTCCCCGCTTCATCGCTCCGCCCAGCCCTTGGGGCAATCGCAGATCGATGAGCGCGGCCAGGTTGCGCCGCAGCTCATCCAGTTCGTCCACGTGCAGCGCCCAGGCCATCCGCTCCGCGCTGCCGAACATATTGATCAACACCGGCAGCTCGTAGCCGCTCACGTTCTCGAAGAGCAGTGCCTTGTTGCGCTCGGCCGGCCCCTTCGAGACGCGGTCGACGATCTCGGTGATCTCCAACTCGGCGGAGACGGGATGGGAGACGCGCACGAGCTGATCGCGCGAATCAAGCAACTCGACAAATTC
>CAZDYW010000535.1:0-2158 GCA_964509655.1 uncultured Anaerolineales bacterium | reverse complement strand
TACCAAACACATCTTACCGGTGGCTGAAACATTTGCCTACTGTCTGTTGCCCAATCACTTCCACTTCGCCGTCCGCACATATACGGAGGAAGAGCAAGAGGCATATCGCTAGCAGATTGAACCAATCTCCCCCCAAAACTATGAATGTACTAAAACGACTTTTCAGCTACGTGCGTCCCTATTGGAAAACGCTGGTCGTCGTGGCGCTGCTGCTCCTGCTCCGCACCGGCCTGAACCTGCTCCCGCCCCTTATACAGAAACAAGTGGTGGATCAGGTGATCGGCGAGCGGGACCTCTCCCAGCTCGCCCTGCTGACCGGGGTCCTGGTCGGCGTCCACGCCCTCACACAGGTGGTGGACTTCGGCGATCTCTACCTGCGCCACGCCGTGGGGGAGCGCTTCATCTTCGACCTGCGGGTGCGCATCTACGATCACCTTCAGCAGCTCTCCCTCTCCTTCTTCGAGACCACCTCCACCGGCGAGCTGATGTCGCGGGTGACCAACGACGTCAACGCGCTGGAGCAGTTCGTCACCCACGGCGTAGCGCTCACGGCGGTGGACCTGCTGCGCTTGCTGGGCGCCTCGGCGGTCCTGTTGGCGCTGGACTGGCAACTGGCGCTGGTGGTGCTGATCCCCCTGCCCCTGATGGCCATCGGCCTCTGGATTTTCAACCATCGCGCTCGGCCCATCTACCGCCGCGTGCGGGATCGGCTGGGCGACATCAACGCCAGCTTGCAGGATAAACTGGCCGGCATCCGCGTCGTCCAGGCTTTCGAGCAGGAGGAAGCGGAGTTGCGCCGCTTCCGTCAGGTCAGCGAGCGCTACTACGAGGAGCGCGTGCGGGCCATCCGCACCTGGTCCACATTTTTCCCCGCGCTCCATTTTATCTCCGCACTGGGAGGGGCGCTGGTGCTCGGCTTTGGCGCCTGGCTGGTGGTCGACGGGCGGCTCACGCTGGGGACGCTGGTCGCTTTCCTCTCCTATATCATCTCTTTCTACGAGCCCCTGCGCCGCCTGACGGAGGTGGATAACACCTTCCAGCAGGCCATCGCCGCCGGTGAGCGCATCTTCGAGCTGCTCGACACCGAGTCGGAGATTCAGGACGCGCCGGGGGCCGTCGCGCTGGACGAGATCGAGGGGGACGTCGTATTCGATGACGTCCATTTCCGCTACGCCGACGGCGATAAGGTGCTCCACGAAGTCTCATTCCACATCGCCCCGGGCGAGGCGGTGGCGCTGGTCGGTCCCAGCGGCGCCGGGAAGACCAGCATCGCCAACCTGCTCTGCCGCTTCTACGATCCCGACCAAGGCCGCGTCCTGGTGGACGGCCACGATCTGCGCGAGGTGAAGGTGCAATCGCTGCGCCAGCACGTGGCGGTGGTGCTGCAAGACACGTTCCTGTTCAACACCAGCGTGCGCGAGAATCTGCGCTACGGCAAGCCCGACGCCGACGAGGCGGAGATGATCGCCGCCGCCAAGGCCGCCTACGCCCACGAGTTCATCGAGCAGCTCCCCGAAGGCTACGACACCGATATCGGCGAGCGTGGCGTGAAGCTGAGCGGGGGGCAGAAGCAGCGGCTGGCCCTGGCCCGCGCCATCCTGGCCGATCCGCGCATCTTGATCCTCGATGAGGCCACCTCATCGGTCGACGCCGAGGCGGAGTATCTGATCCAGCGTGCGCTGGAGGAGGTGCTGAAGGGTCGCACAGCGCTGGTGATCGCCCATCGCCTGAGCACGATCCGCGACGCTGACAAGATCATCGCGCTGGAGGAAGGCCACATTCGCGAGGTGGGCGATCATCACGAACTGCTGGCGCGGGATGGGCTGTACAGCCAGCTCTACCGGCGGCAACTGGAACTGGCGACGGAAAGCTGAGAGAGGGCCCACAATGATAGTGGCTTTACTCTGCGCACTGGGCATCATCGTCTCCCTGGGCGCCCATCTGGGGTGCAAGGTAGTGGAGCGTCTCGCCGAGGAGCGTTACAAGGAACTCATCGGAGACGCGAGCAGTGAAGTCGAGGATGATGTCTGGGAAGGCGTCAGGCCCATGGTCGGCAGTTGGGGCTGCTTGCTGACCGTGCTAGAGTTCGTCCGCGGCTTGGGCCTCCTGATTCTCCTGGGAACGCTGCTCTACCTCTTCGCCGGGAGCGCAAACTAAG
>CAZDYW010000534.1:0-2160 GCA_964509655.1 uncultured Anaerolineales bacterium | reverse complement strand
GCCTATCGCCGCGATGTGGTCAAACAGATCAATCTTTACGGCGAGCTACACCGCTTCATCCCGGAGGTGGCCAGCTTGATCGGCGTGCGCGTGGCCGAGGTGCCCGTCAACGACCGTCCACGCCGGGCTGGCACATCCAAGTACGGCGCACTCTCCCGCACACCGCGCGTCTTGCTGGACTTGTTCACCGTCTCCTTCCTGCTCAGCTACTCCAAGCGCCCCATGCAGCTCTTCGGGCGAGTGGGATTGCTGAGCGGTAGCGTGGGCGGGCTAGTCGGCCTATACTTGGTCGGAAACAAGCTCCTCCGGGGTATCCTCCACGGCGCACAGGCCTTCCGCGATTACCGCATCGGCACCAGCCCCTGGCTGATGTTATCCGTCCTGCTGATCGTGCTGGGCGTCCAGTTCCTGATGATGGGCCTGCTGGGCGAAGTCCTCACCCGCACCTATCACGAGGCGCAGGGAAAACCCATCTACGTAGTGCGCAAGGTATGGGAGACCGAAGAGGAGAATGTATGAACCGCGTATTGGTGATCGGCATTGACGGCGGCACATTTGACCTGATCCGCCCCTGGGCCGAGGCGGGCGATTTGCCCAACCTGGCCCGTTTGATGGAAGAAGGCACCCACGGCCCGCTGGAGTCTACACTCCCGCCGGTCACCTCGCCGGCCTGGCCCACCTTCGCCACCGGCAAGAACCCCGGCAAGCACGGGGTCTTCGATTTCATCCGCCCGATGGGAGGCCAATTTGAGCTGGTCAACGCTTCCTCCCTCCGCTCGCCGACGCTCTGGCACATCCTCTCACAGGCCGGGCGCAAGGTGGGCGTGATGAACGTCCCGGTCACCTACCCACCCCAGCCGCTGCCCGGCAAGGGAGACGGGTTCATCATCGGCGGCATGCTCTCCCCGATGAGCGGCAATTTCACCTACCCCACCGGTCTGCTCGACCGATACGCCGGTCAGATGAAGCCCTATCGCATCGCGCCCAACGTGCAGTACAAATCGGGCAACGAGGCGGCCTTCACCGCCGATCTGTTGGACCTGGTCGAGCGGCGGGGCGAGTATGCGCTGCGCCTGATGCGCGATTATGACTGCGATTTCTCGATGTTCCACTTCCAGGCCACCGACGTCTTGCAGCACGCCCTCTGGAAGCTGGTCGATCCCACCCACCCGCGCCACGATCCCGACGAGGCGGCCCGCTTCGCCCCGGCCTTCAAGCAAATCTATCGCCGCATCGACGACTACATCGGCCGGATGTTGGATCAACTCGCCGACGAGGCCACTGTCTTCGTGATGTCCGATCACGGCTTCGGCTCGCTCCACTACGTGGTCAACCTGAACCTGTTCTTGCTGGATCGCGGGCTCTTAAAGCTGAAGCGCGGTGCATGGACGCGACTCAAAGCTGGCCTGTTCCGCGCGGGTCTGACCCCGGCCTCAATCTGGCACTTGATCGAGCGCGTCGGCCTGCAAAACTACGTCTGGCAAGTCTCCAAATCCACCCGCAATAAGGTGGTCAGCAAGTTCCTCTCCTTCGATGATGTAGATTGGTCGCGCACACGGGCCTACTCCATCGGCCACGTCGGCCAGATCTACCTCAACCTGAAAGGGCGCGAGCCGCAGGGTATCGTCGAGCCCGGCGCCGAATACCGGGCCGTGCGCCAACAGGTGATTGAGACATTGCAAGAACTGCGCCATCCCGAGACCGGTCGACCACTGACGAGCGCGATCATCCCCGGCGACGAGGTAGTTCACGGCCCCTATGCCACACGCAGCCCTGACCTACACGTCGTCCTCGATGATTACCGTGCCATCGCTTTCCCCCTCTTCGCCACCGATAACCATATCATCACCCAGCAGATCCGGGGCGATTCCGGCTGCCATCGGCGACACGGCGTTCTCATCGCCTGGGGCGCGGGCATCCAACCGGGCGGGGTGGTAGACGAGGCCCACATCATGGATCTGGCACCGACCATCCTGCACCTGATGGGGCTGCCTGTGCCGGACGATATGGACGGGCGCGTGTTGAACGAAGCACTCAGCCTCTCTCGCCCCGTGACATATGAGCACGTGGCGGAGGCGGGAGCGGAAGATGAAGTCGGCCTTTCCGCCGACGAGACCGCCGAGGTGGAAGAGCGGCTACGCTCCCTCGGCTATCTGGGAT
>CAZDYW010000533.1:0-2175 GCA_964509655.1 uncultured Anaerolineales bacterium | reverse complement strand
GCCATACTGCCGCTGGTATCCACCACCAGATAGACGTTGGTGGGGCGCTTGGTGTACCACCAGACGTTCTGCACCACCTCCACCACCGAGGCAGGGGGAATCTGGAGCGTCGTCTGGGGCTGGCGCCAGTCGACTGCGTCGGTGTTAGCGAAGGGGCTGCCCTCCTCGTCTAGCGAAATACTCAGATCGGCGGGGCGATATCCGGCGGCCAACAACCGCTTCTGCGCCTCGGACGAGGTCAGGAACTGCGCGAACGCCTGGAACGTGCGGCGCTGGTTGTCGGTGATGGGAGTCTCACCTGGCCCACCTAGCTCCAGCAAGGCCAGCGGGTGATCGGTCCAGAGCGTGCCCTCGGCCGGATAGATGGCGACCATGCGTTGGTCTGGCTGGGACTGGTTCCACTCAATGACGGCCTGCTCTTGGGCCACGAATGCGTCGAGGAAATCGCGCCCCTCAGAGGCCAGAAACGTGAAAATCGACTTCTCGCCCTCGCCGTAGAAGCGCACGGTGGATTCCACAGCTCGCACGTACTCCAGAGTCTCCTCGGCGGTGGCGGCTTCCGGTGTCAGCCCGCGCGTCAGGCCGGCTCCGGCGTAGAACTCGGCCAGGGTGGCCAGCAGGCCACTGGCGCGGTTGGTGCTGGGATGATTCCACTTGAAATCGGGGTCCTCGGTGGCCTTGCGCTGGATGTCTTGCCAGCCAATGGGCTCTTCGGGCCAACCCAGCTCGCGGGCCACTTCCTCCCAGGCGGCGATGACGATGGGGCTGACGGCGTAGCGCACCGGTGCGCTGGTGCGGCGGCTCCCGATGGGGATCAGAGATTCTTCATCCGCCTCGGCGCCTTCCATCGCGGCCCAGCGTTGTTCCAGTTGGTTCAGCCACAGGCTGCTGTCAGGTGCCAGAGCCTGGAAAGAAGGAGCCCCTAGGCTCTGTTCCACCATCTCCTCCGGCAATAGCATCAATGACTGCACTTGCATCTTTTGGCCGTCGGGCGTGCGCTGGCCCTGGGCGTTGAAATCGCTGACCAGGGCCTGGAACATATCGCTCATCCCTGGCGAAACGGCCACGGTCAACTCGGCGCTATCGGAAGTCCACGAGACGGTCTCTTCCTCCGCGCCCGGTCCGGAAAGGCTATCCCACAACTGCTGACCGGCGGCGATGGCCAGCGGGCCGCATGCGCACACGACGATGATCAGGGCGACCATTGTAATCAAGCACCCGCGCTGGAGCGAACTGAGCTTCGACCACCAATTCTTCAAATCGTTTATCTCTCTCACAAAGTCGCCCCAGTTTCACTAACCTGCCCACCGGCCACTTGCAACTTGCCACTTGCAACTTGCCACCTGCAACTTGTTTCTTGCATCTTGCCTACTCCACCACGTTCAGCTCGAACCAGCGCAGCAGCGCCAGGAGCACATCGCGGTTGGGACTGCGCATCGCGTCGGCGCGAGGCACGATCTGCTTGACGCCGCGATCCTCCCATTTGACAAAGAGGTTGTCTTCCGCTTCCAAGTTGGCATCGACGGGCACGTTGGGGTTGGCCGGGCGTAGGCCGTAGGCCAGCGCCGCTTTCTGCTGCGCTTCGCTCAGCAGGAACTGCTGGAAAGCCAGCGCGGCGTTCTTCTCCAACGCGCTGGTCTCCGGCCCGATCCAGACCGTGAAGGGGAAGTCGAACCAGGTCACGTAGTCGGGGTAGTAGAGCGCCAGCGGATCCTCCCAGCGGGTGAGGATACCCTGCATATTCTGGAGCAGATCGCTCTCCAGCAACTGCCCGCCATCGCCCACGCTGTAGCCGAAGAGGGCGAAGTCCTCGGCGGTGTAGGCGCTGGCGCTGCTGAAGTCGGTCACAGCGCCCATCAGCTCTCCCAGCCAGGCTTGGAACTCCGGGTCGGTGACATCCTCTACACCGACGTCGGTGCGGCCGTGATACTCGCCGGCCGCGGCGATCATGGCGGTCAGCCCTCCAGCGTTCTTGTTGGGATTAGGCACTACCAGTTTGAAGTACCCCCAACTGGCTTGACCTCCCAGTTCCGGCCAGCCACCCTTGGCGATAGCGGCGTCGTGAATGGTGCTCCAGCTGATCTCGCCGAACTCTTCCTCCAGCACCTGGGCGCGGCTTTCGTAGATGCCCCAGGTGAAGAGGCTGATGGCGATGGGGCGGGCGCGGTACTCGCC
>CAZDYW010000532.1:0-2175 GCA_964509655.1 uncultured Anaerolineales bacterium | reverse complement strand
GGGCAAAATCACACCCTGGCCACCAAAATCGCGCTTGATCGAGAGCCTACCTCGAAGGCCGATTGATCCTCCAACTCCCTCTCTTCGCCAGAGTTGAAGAAATCATCCGGCGATGTGGCGGAGGTATCGGCGGTGACGCGCCAGCTTCCGCCGCCGGGAGGATCAGGCAACTCGAAAACCACTGCCCCCGTGGAGGCGTTGAACATCAGATAAAGAGCGTCATCCTCTCCGCCTTCCCCCAGAATCATACAAGCCAGGCGCTTCTCCCCGAGATCATCCCAGCGCGGGGTCTCTCCCCATGGGCTGAACCAGCGGATGTCGTCGGCGGTGTAGAAGACCGCTTTGCGCAGCACAGGATGGGCTTGACGAAAGGCAATCATCCCCCGGACGAAGCGATGGATTTCCTCGTGCTGTTCCAGGTACGTCCAATCGTACCAACTGATCTCATTATCCTGGCAGTAAGCGTTGTTGTTCCCCCGCTGGGTGCGGCGGAACTCGTCACCGCCGAGCAACATCGGCACGCCGCGCGAGATAAACAGCGTCAGCAGAAAGTTCTTTATCTGGCGCCGCCGCAGGGCTCGAATGTGCAGATCGTCGGTCTGACCCTCGACTCCATAGTTGTCGCTGTAGTTCGCATCCGTGCCGTCACGGTTTCCCTCACCATTGGCCTCGTTGTGCTTGTGCCTGTAGCTAACCAGATCGTTCATCGTAAAGCCATCATGACAGGTGACGTAGTTGATGCTCCTTTCGGGACCTTTACCCGATTCCCCGTAGAGATCGGCGCTGCCAGCGATGCGGCTGGCGAAATCGCCCACCATACCCTCGTCGCCGAGCCAGAAACGGCGCACGTCGTCACGATACCGCCCATTCCATTCGGCCCAGCGGCGCTCGGCGAACCGGCCTACTTGGTAGGCTCCGCCGGCGTCCCATGCCTCGGCGATCAGCTTCGCCTCCCGCAGGATGGGGTCCTCGGCTATACGCTCAAGCAAGGGTGGATCGACCAGCAAATCCCCCTCCTCGTCCCGGCCGAGCACCGAGGCTAGATCGAAGCGGAAGCCATCCACGTGCATCTCCACCACCCAGTGGCGGAGAATGTCGAGGATAAAATCGCGCACCACAGGATGGTCCGCCTTGACGGTGTTGCCCGTGCCGGTATAGTCCTCATAGAAGCGTCTGTCTTCGTCGAGCACGTAGTAGATCAGATTATCCACGCCACGCAAGCAGAGCGTGGGCCCCATGCGATTCCCTTCAGCGGTATGATTCAGAACTACGTCCAGGATCACCTCGATGCCAGCCTCGTGAAAGGCCTTGACCATCTCCTTGAATTCCAGGACCTGATGGCCCACAGTCCCGCAGCTACAATAAGAGGATTCGGGCGCCAGAAAGGCCACCGGGTTGTAACCCCAGTAGTTCTTGAGCCTCTCTCCAGTCTCTGGATTGACTCGATCAAGTTCGTTCTCGTTGAACTCCTGGACCGGCATCAGTTCGACCGCCGTGATCCCTAGTTCCTTCAAGTAGGGAATCTTTTCAATCAACCCTCGATAGGAACCTGGATGATCGACGCCTGCGCTGTGATGGATGGTGAAGCCCCGAACGTGGGTCTCGTAGATGATGGTCTCTGACAGCGGTCGCTTGAGCGGCTCATCCCCATCCCAGTCGAAATACTCCTGCGTGAAGACGCACTTCGGCATCGCTCCGGCATCATCCCGCTCAGAATAGGATAGGTCTCCCTCTGGATCATCGGGAGCGTAGCCCAGAGCTGGTTTGAAGTCCCAATCCTCGCGATAGGTGACAGCCTTGGCGAGCGGGTCGAGCAGGAGCTTATGGGGATTGAAGCGGTGCCCTTCCCCGGGCCGATACGGCCCCTCAATCCGGTAACCGTAGAGTTGGCCGGGAAGAATCCCCTTAACCCAGACGTGCCAGACGTCACCGGTCCGGTTGTACACGGGATCAAGCTCAATCACTCTAGCTGGCTTTCCATCTCTTGGATGGTCAAAGAGCTCAAGTTGAACGCCCTCGGCGTGACGGCTGAAAATGGCGAAGTTCACGCCCTCGTCCTGCCGATGTGCGCCCAGCGGAAGCGGCGACCCCGCGCGTATGTCGCCGGCCTCCGAGACTTCTCTCAAGTATTCAGGAAATTTTCTCTTCGACAACCTTATCCTCCCCAGCTCGACT
>CAZDYW010000531.1:0-2180 GCA_964509655.1 uncultured Anaerolineales bacterium | reverse complement strand
GGATTTGGCAATCCGAGCGGAGCACGACTGACGCCACGCGAAATCCCAAAGAGCCGCATCCTCAAGGGGCTGAGCGTCTCAGGCGGCTCTCCCTGCCATACCCACTCCTGCTACCGGAGCGCCGCAGTTGGGGCATGTGTTGTCCGAGGTCACGTTGTTCTCCCGCAGCCAGTAGCCGGAGCGGCGGATCAACATCTGGCCGCACTCGTGGCAGACGGTGTTGGACTCTCCGGGGATGTTGCCCACGTAGATGTAGCGCAGCCCTTCCTCCTCACCGATCTCCTGCGCCCGCCGCAGCGTGGCGATGGGCGTTGGCGGCAGATCCCTCATCTGGTAAGCGGGATGGAAGCGGCTGATGTGCCACGGCGTCTCCACGCCCAGCTCCTGGGCCACAAAACGGGCCGCGTCGCGCAGTTCCTCCTCATCATCGTTGATGCTCGGCACGACCAGCGTGGTCACCTCGACCCAGACGCCGAGTTCCTTCATCTTCTTGAGGCTATCCAGCACCGGCTGCAAGCGCCCTCCGACATACTTGCGGTAAGTCTCATCGCGGAAGGCCTTGAGGTCAACGTTGGCGGCGTCAAGATATGGATCGAAGGTCTCCAACATTTCGCCGCTCATGAAGCCGTTGGTGACGTAGATGTTGGCGATGCCTTCCTCGTGGGCCAGGCGGGCAGTGTCGTAAGCATACTCGAAGAAAATGGTCGGCTCGGTGTAGGTGTAGGCGATGCTGCGACAGCCAGCCCGCTTCGCCCCGGCGACGATCTCCTCCGGGCTGGCCTCATCCCCCATGATGAAGTGGCGCTCGCGGGGCATCTGTGAGATCTCGGCGTTCTGGCACCATTGGCAGCGGAAGTTGCAGCCCACGGTGGCGATGGAGTAGGCCGTGGAGCCCGGGTAGAAGTGCTGCAAGGGCTTCTTCTCCACCGGGTCCACGTGCTGGGAAATCGTGCGCCCATAGACCAGCGTGTAGAGCGCGCCATCCTGATTCTCGCGCACGTGGCAGATGCCGCGTTGACCCTCGTTGATCTTGCAGCGGTGAGCGCAGAGATAACACCGCACGCTGTTATCATCCAGTTTCTCGTAGAGCATCGCTTCTTTCTTCATCATATCTCCTCTCCTCGCGCATTTTCCAGTGCCTCATCCAGCGTCGCCGCGTCCGTCTGGCGCATCTCCACCGCCGCGTCGCCGAAGACATAGGTCGGCCCCTTGCCGCGCAGGCTCTCCTTCAAGAACACTACATCCACCTTGTGATCAACCAGCCATTCTGCAACCCTGATGCCCTTGGCCCGTTCCTCCTGCAAGAAGGGATTGGCCAGCGTCTGACGCTCCTCGACGGCGCCATCGGCCAGGTGCAGCTTGACCAGGGCGAAGTAGGGCGCATCGCCGAAGTGCTCGCTGAGCATACCGTCGGCCTCGGCCAAGGGCGCGGCGTAGCGCAGATGCGTACGCTCCATCGGCTCGGCGTGGATCAGCACGCGCTCCAGGTGGGGCACGGCCTGATTGATCTGGGCCTCGATGCGGCGTGTGACCGACTCGGCCTTCTCCAGATCCTGGACGCGCAGCGTCAGCTCCGCCTCGACGAAGCGGAAACGCCCGGCGTTGCGCCCGGTGACCCACTTGAGCTCGGATACCGTCGGCTCCTCCAGGATGATCTCGCGGATCTCCAGCAGTGTCTCAGGGTCCAGCGAGGCGTCCAGCAGCACGCGCATGCCGTCCGAAAGCAGCTCCCAGCCGGTCTTGCCGATGGCGATCACGATCACCAACGCCGCGATGCGGTCCAGCGGCAGGTTGAACCACTGGCCTAGCAGTGCGGCGAAGACGACGCCGGTGGTGAAGACGTGGGCGCGGTACTCCTTGGCGTCGGCGATGAGGGCCGGCGAGTTGGCCTCCTGCCCGGCCTGTAGCTCGAAGTGGCTGAAGACCAGGGGGATGATGGTCGCCACGATCACACCACCCAGCATCCAGGGATCGACGGTGGCGACCTGCGCCGGTGCGAAGAGCGCGTCGTGTGCGATCTCGTAGGCGGTGACGAAGATCATCACCGCCAGCCCGACGGTGATCACGTTCTCCAGCTTGTAGAGGCCGTAGGGGAAATCCTTCGATTTGCGGGTCGAGAGCTTCAGACCGATCAGCACCGCCACGGCGGTGAGGAAATCGACCGCGTTGTGGACCATCTC
>CAZDYW010000530.1:0-2190 GCA_964509655.1 uncultured Anaerolineales bacterium | reverse complement strand
GGGCGGGCGTGGGCTGCGGGCCACGACGATCTGTCCCTCCACCTGCTGCGCCCATCTGTGCGGTGTCTGCTTGGCGTAGCCGCTGGTCATTACCTGCTCGTAGACGTACTTGTAGAGCTCATCCAGCACGATCTTGCCGTCGCCGTCGAGGTCGGCCGCGCCGGTGCGCAGTCCCTCCACCAGGAAGTTGGTGAAGACCGAGGGCTTGTCCTCCCCCAGCCACTCGTCGCCCTCCCAGGAGAGCTCCAGGGCATCGCTGGCGGTGAGGATCACGCGGCCATAGCCGCTGCCCGCGAAGGCATCCTCGGTGCCCACGCTGTCGCCCAACCCGGCCTTTGCGAAGGCCCCGCTGTGGCAGCAGTCGAGCATCACCACTTTGCGCTGCGAGTTGCTCTTGTCGAGCTGTTCGCGCACGAAGGAAGCGCTGAGCGCCGTCGCGCCGGCGATGTCCATCTCGGTGTCCCTGGTGGCCAGGTAGAGGTCGCCGTGTGCGTCGCGGATGCCGTGGCCGGAGTAGTAGAGCAGCAGCAGGTCACTGCGCTTCCGGCGGTAGTAGAGCCGCGCGATCCTGCGGCGTATCTCCCGTTCTTCTTCGTCCATCAGCAGCGTGACGTCGAAGTCGCCGATGTCGGGGTCACTCAGCACCGCGGCCAGTGCCTTGGCGTCGCGAGTGGGCGTCTTCAGGCGACAGAGCTTCTCGTCCTCGAAGTCACTGTTGGCGAGGATCAGGGCCAAGCGGTCGGCCATAGCGTCACCTCATTTCACGTGGATCAGTCTCTGGACCAGGGCCAGTAGTTCGTCCTGGGAGAGCCGCTTCTCCGGCGTGAACTCGACCTCCACGCCCGCGGGCGTCTTGATCTTGACCGTGCGCTTCTCGCCGCGCAGGGTCCACTCTTTCAGGAACTCGACCAGTTTGGGCAGCAAGGCGGGCACCGCGCCGAGGGCCAAAGCGCCCCAGGTGAAGGCGCTGGCTTCCTTGCTGCCCTCCAATATCGGCCCGCCGCTGGGCCGTTCGACGTATTCGACGCCGAGGTCGCGCAGGTCGCGCATCAAGCGCTGGGTCAGGTCATCGACGCGCTCGGCATCCGCGCCAAGCTCGGCGATGGTCAGGTCTAGTTGGATTTCGTTGGTCATTGTTGCCTCCAGTTTTGTCAGAATGCTTGCCCCGATCCTGTCCGACGCGAACACCGCGGCCCTTCGCCTCGCCGGTGGCGATAGAACCAGGTCTTCTTCGCCTCCCTGTCGCATCGCCGGCTGCGCAGTACGATGGTGCCTTCGCAAACGGGGATGAACGGCATTCCCAAGCAGTGGGCCACCGCAGGGGCATCCGGGCAGGCTTCGATGAGGACATTGTCCTCATTCAGATTGCCATGCATACTCCATCACATCACGCAGCGTCCACCTCAGCATCCTCGTCATACCGCCGGACGCTATCCCGCAAGCGCTCAACTAAGTTGCTCCCCAGTTCCTGCTCGGCTTCTGCGGTCAATCTGAGATGCACCGCAATTTCAGCACCTACGCTCATCAGCGGGTCGATGATGTCGTCGTAGAACGCATACCATTGCTCCCACGGCACCCGCGTCTTGATCTCCACACCATGAGCCGCTACTTCCTGCTTGCCAATGAAGTCTTGGTCACCAATGTCGCCCGCCAGAGCCACCGCGATCTCGGATGGCTCGAAGGTATAGCCACTCTTTTGAGGGCGAATGGTGTAGCTACCCTGTTGCAAATCATTGAAGGCATAGCGACCTTCGTCATCCGTCATCACCGGAGGCACTAACCCAGGCTCAATGACTACTTGCACGTCTTTCAGCGGCTCTTCGTCCTCCATCCGGATATGTCCTTCAAGATTGTAGGTCTTTGGTGGTCCCACCACCTTCTGACCCACGAACTTCAGTCCCGTCACGTCCTTGCCACTGAGCGTGATAGAGCGACTGGTCGGTGAGAAGGTGTAGCCCGACCGCAGCGGCGTGATCGTATATTGCCCAGAGGTCAACTCGTTGAATGCGAATCTACCATCGGCTCCCGTAGTTACACTCTCTCCCACCGGCGACAGGCGCACTGTCACCCCGGCCAACGGCGCCCCCTGCGCTCTCACCACGCGCCCGGCAATGGCGCTCAACGTCAGCTTCCTGGCCATCTCCGGCGGCACCAGCCAGGCCGTGTCCGCGACCTCGATCTGCGTCGTGG
>CAZDYW010000529.1:0-2209 GCA_964509655.1 uncultured Anaerolineales bacterium | reverse complement strand
GAGAATAGAGAATGGAGATTGGAGATTGGAGGATGGGGATTGCGGGCGGTGAGTTCTCTCTGGTTGGAGTACGCTTCTCTCCCAAGCGATCGCTGCGCAAATCAAGCAAGTCAGTGCCAGCAGTCCCAGCCCGGTCGATGCCCAGCGGTAAACGGATGTGTTGTCCCTATGGCTCACGCGCCAGCCGACGAGAGGCCATTGATCCCAGCCCCGGTCGGCGACAATCTCCGCGACATGGAGGCCTTCCTTCAGCTTTCCGGCGACGGGGATGGTGGTCACCTGTGGCTCATAATTTGGCGAGCTGAGCACGAGATAGGCGTTGCCTTCTGTCTTCGGCAATCGATTGGCGGGCCGCCCGTCCACGCTGATCCAGAGGTAGGCGCGATAGCTTCCGCGCCGCACCCGCAACGCCAGATCGGTGCCCGTGAACGGGATGATGACGCGGTCGATCCCGGCTATGCTGCCGGCTTGGCTGGGATCGGCGCCCAGCTCCGAGAATTCCCAGTCGCCCACCCATTCGGCCTCGTCGCCAGTGGCTTTGTGGAAGGCGCTATCGGCTTTTTGCAGCGCATGCTCCTCGGCCCTCAGCGTCAGTCCGATCATGACTAGGCTTATCAGTAAACCGAGCAGACAGATAAATGGCGAATGGCGATTTGTCATTTGTTCATTTGCTAATTTGCTAATTTGCTGATTTGTGCATTCCAGCGAACCGTTCTAACTCCACTCTCATCGGTCACTTGATGTAGCTTGCCGTCTGTAATGCGGAGTAGATACAGGTTGCCCTGGTAGACCATGAGTAATTGCTCGCCGCTTGGCCCCCAGGCTACTTCGGGATACTCGAAGCCAATTTCTCCCTCCGGTGGAAAGAGCCGTCGGCGGTCGGAGCCGTCGCGATCCATCAGATAAAGGTCGTAGCCGCTGGCCTGGCTGGCATAGGGGCTGCGGGCGCGACCGAAGAGGATGTGATCACCCTGGGGCGCATAGGTCGGCGCGGCCCACATGCCGGCTTCGCTGGAGAGCTCGGCCGTGAGTGTCCCATCGGCGGCCAGCGCCCAGATGTCGAAGACGGGGCTGTCCTCTTCCGCCTCCCCCGTCGGCGAGGGGCCGTGCAATGTGGTGGCGATGAAGGCGCCCTCCGGTGTCCAACTGAGGGTCGGCGTCCAGACCCAGGGGGCGTAGGTGCGATAGGGCGGAAATTGGGCCAGCGGTGTGCGTGCGCCATCGTAGACGCGGATCAGGCCCACCTCGTCGGCGCGGGCGTAGGCCAGACGCTCCCCATCTGGGGACCAAGCGTAGGTTGTGCCCCACCAGCCATAGGCGCCGCCGCCGGTGGGCTCGATGAGGCGCCGCTGCCCAACCATCCGCCCGTCATCGGGGCGCGGGCGGGCAGTCCAGAGATCGTTGTTCCCCTTCCAGCCGGGATTCCCCTCGGCCCGCGCTCCGGTGGTGTAGGCGATGCGGCAAGCGCTGCCGTCGGGCTCGGCTTCGCATCCCGGCTCCCAGTCGGCCCAGAGGACGCTGTTCAGTGGATCGCCTTCTGTAACCGTCAGCCGGATGGGCTCGGCGTCGGCGGCTACGGTGTCGATTATCCACAGCGTGTTGATGGGTGCGCTCTCCCCTGTTGCCGTGGGGACACGGGTGAAGAGCAAGTATGATCCGTCGGATGAGAGCGCGAAGACACGACCATCCAGGTCGCCGCTGTGGGTCAGCCGTCGCTGGTTGAGGCTGGTATCTCGCATAATCCAGGCGTTGTGGTTGGTGATGAAGGCCACGCTGCCGGAGAAGGAGATCGGTTCCCGTTCCGCTTGGGCGCCGATGAGCAACACCTCTGTGCGGGGTTCTTGTAATGTGACCTCACGCACGAGCTGTCGGTCGATCTCGATGCCGTCCTCCAGTGTGATGCGGTAAGTCAGTTCCTCGATGCCGGTGACGCCGGGCTCCAGCAGTTTCGTCTCGCCGGCCGGCACGGATGCGTCGCGCACGGTGCGACGGTCGAAGGGAAGCTCGCGCTGCTCGGTCTCGGTGCGCACCTCGACGCGGACGACGCGGATGGTCATGCCGTCCTCGATGAAGGTGGGCTCCGATGGCGTCACACGGTCGTCCTGGTCGAGCGTGACCCCGGCCTCGCTTAGCAATTCGCGGACGGTGTGGGCCTCGGTGGCGATGGTGCGTGTCTGGTCATCGGCGATGAGCGTGACGCTGCGGGCGT
>CAZDYW010000528.1:0-2211 GCA_964509655.1 uncultured Anaerolineales bacterium | reverse complement strand
TTTCTTCGCACAGAGCCGGGATCTGGCGATCCCTGGTGAGCGGATCTGGTAATCCGTCGGGAGCAAGTGGAGAAACCCCAGCACCGGCTCTTCAGGCCGGTGCTCGACGCAAACTAGAGAGTGTTCTCATGACCATAGAACAAGCAGTGATGACCGAGATCGACGAACGCCTGATCCAATTTCCCATCCCTTACCCCACGTTCGTGGTCGCGCCCCCGCCGCTGGAAAGCGGTGACCGGCTGACGCGCTATGAGTTCGAGCGGCGCTACGAGGCTATGCCGCAGGTCAAGAAGGCGGAACTAATCGAAGGAGTAGTCTACATGCCCTCCGCAGTACGCAACAGTCACAGTGAAGCACACGGGTTTATTATGGCCTGGCTAGGTAACTACTGTGCATCGACCCCCGGCGTCCACCTGAACGATAATTCCACCGTGCGGCTCGACATGGACAACGAGCCGCAGCCGGACGCGCTGCTGCGGCTGGAGCAAGCGCTGGGCGGGCAATCGCGCGTCAGCGAGGACGATTACATCGAGGGGCCACCGGAGCTGATCTTCGAAGTTGCCGGTGCCAGCGCATCCTATGACCTGCACGACAAGATGAACGCCTACCGCCGCAATGAAGTGCAGGAATACGCGGTGTGGCGCATCTACGAGGGCGGCCTGGATTGGTTCCGCTTGAAATCCGGTGAGTATATCCCTCTGGGAGCCGACGGGACGGGCACAGTGCGCAGTCAGGTCTTCCCTGGACTGTGGCTAGACGTGGTGGCACTGCTGAAGGGTGATCTGGCGCAGGTACTGGAAAGACTGCGCGAAGGGCTGGATTCGGACGAACACCGCGCCTTCGTCGAGCTTTTGCAAAAGTAGGAGCGATCCCTTGGGCGATTTGGCAGACGTGGCAGCCCATACAAAATGCACGCGGGCGGGCACGGAGCCCCGCCCCTACGATCGGTCGCCCGCGTACAACGATGTGAAAAGGGAGGAGGAATGAGCCAAGTTGATCTTTTCTACCGCTTCGGCGTAGCGCTGGCTATCGGATTCCTCGTCGGCCTCCAGCGAGAATATGCCCACGGCGGTCCCGACAAAGAGATATCGGCCGGTGAGCGCACGCTGGCCTTGATGGGCTTGGTCGGTTGTCTGGCCGCCCTGGCAGCCGATGAACTGGAATCGCCCTGGGCCTTCGTGAGCGTGCTCGCACCGCTCGGCTTCTTGATTGCCATCTCCTATTCCATCTCCGCTTGGCGCGGCGATGTCGGGATGACGACCGAAGTGGCCGCCTTGCTGACCGTGCTCGCCGGTGCGCTATGTTACTGGAACTACCTGGGGCTGGCCGCGGCGCTGGCGGTGATCACGACGCTCGTGCTTTCCCTCAAACTGGAGACAGATCAACTCGTCAGCCACATCACCCGCGAGGACATCCGCGCCACACTCAAGTTCGCCGTCATCACCGCCATCGTCCTGCCCGTGCTGCCCAACCAGAGCTTTGGCCCCCCGCCCATAGATGTGCTGAATCCCCATAAAATATGGCTCATGATCGTGTTTATCTCCGGCATCAACTTCCTGGGCTACATAGCGATCAAGTTCGTCGGGGCCCGGCAGGGGATCGGCTTGACCGGCTTGCTGGGCGGCCTGGCTTCCAGCACCGCCGTGACGCTCAGCTTCGCGGAGCGTAGCCATCGCGATCACGGGCTCGACAAGCCCTTCGCCCTGGCCATTATCGTAGCTTGGACGATGATGTTCCCCCGTGTCTTGGTGGAAGTAGGAGCGCTGAACATGGCCTTGCTACAACGGCTATGGGGGCCAATGTTGGCAATCTCAGCGGCCGGGCTAGCCTACTGCGCCTATCTCTACTTCTCGCAACAGTTCGAGGAAAAAGGGGAAGTTGTCTTCTCCAATCCTTTCGAGCTTGGCCCCGCGCTCAAGTTTGGCCTGATCTACGCGGTCGTGCTGCTGATTTCACGGGCGGCGCAAGTCTACCTGGGGAACACGGGCGTTTACATCTCCAGCGTCGTCGGCGGCCTGGCGGACGCGGACGCCATCACCCTTTCCATAGCCGAGCTGAGCGGCCCGAGCGGCAGCTTGGATATTCACACCGCGACACGCGCGGCAGTCTTGGCCGCGATGTCGAACACCGTCGCCAAGGGAGGCATCGTGTTGGCGAGCGGTTCCCCCAAATTGCGCAAGTCTCTACTCCCCGGCTTCGCGCTGATGATGG
>CAZDYW010000527.1:0-2214 GCA_964509655.1 uncultured Anaerolineales bacterium | reverse complement strand
TGATCCTCTCCCGCATCGTCGCCGGTAAGTTCATTCCTCTCTATTACGGTTCCAGTTTCAGTTACATCGCGGCCACTATGGCCGTCACCGGCGCTTCCGGCGATACCTTCGGCCAGTACCTGGGCGCCGACGCGGTCAGCCTGGCGCAGGTGGGCATCGTCGCCACCGGTATCATCAACATCGCCGTTGGCTTCTTAATCCGCTGGATCGGCAAGGATAGCCTGGACAAAGTGCTGCCCCCGGTGGTCACCGGCTCCGTGGCGACGGTGATCGGCATCTCGCTGGCCTTCGCCGCGCTGGACATGGCCGCAGCTCACTGGGGCGTGGCCATGATCACACTTCTGGTCACCATCCTGTTCTCCGTCTATCTCCAGGGCAAGGGCTTCATCGGGTTGCTCCCGGTGCTCTTCGGAGGCATCGCGGGTTACATCATCAGCATTCCCTTCGGACAAGTGGACTTCTCGCCCGTGGCGAATGCGGCCTGGTTCCGCATTCCCCGTTTCACGCTCCCGGCCTTCGGCAATCCGCGGGCTTGGGCCTCGGTGGGCACCATCGCCGTGATCGCCATCGCCACCATCCCCGAATCCACCGCCCATCTCTATCAGATCAGCCTCTACGTGGACGAACTGGCCAGCCGGATGAAGCGAGAGCGCTATCACCTGGACGAGCTGATCGGTCTCAACCTGGTGCTGGACGGGCTGGGCGATCTCATCAACGGCCTGTTCGGCGGCGTGGCGGGCACCAACTACGGCGAGAACAACTCGTTGATGGTCATCACGCGCAACTACTCCGGCCCGGCCCTCATCGCGGCCGGCGCGATCGGCATCCTGCTGGGCTTCATCGGTAAGCTGGCCGGCCTGGTGAGCAGCATCCCGCTGGCGGTGACCGGCGGCCTGGCGATCTACCTCTTCGGCGTGATCGGCATGCAGGGCGTGGCACTGATGCTGGCCGAGAAGGTCAACCTCTACGATCCCAAGCAACTGGCCATCGGCGCGGTCATCATGGTGATTGGCATCGGCGGGCACATCGGCTACGACGGCAACCTGCCTATCCCGATTATGACCGGTATCTTCCCCAACGGTTTGCCCGCTATCGCGACGGCGGCCGTGGTGGGCATCCTGGTCAACGCGATCTTCTTGATCTTCACCCCGCCGCCGGTGCCCGAAGTTACCGAAACTTCCGAGTTCGAGATGCCGTAGGAGGGTAGGGAGTAGGAAGTAAGGAGTAGGGAATGGTAGATTGGGAGTGCTTGAAGCTCAAGTTCCCAATCTACCAACTTACCGATGCAGGAGGTGATTATGCTGGCAAGACCTGGTCTTCCGAGTTTTGATTATGTGCGGGCGAGTACCGTCGATGAGGCAGTCGGCCTGTTGGATGAACACGGAAAAGTAGCGCGGCCCTTGATGGGTGGCACCGATCTTTTCCCCAAGATGCGCGATGGTGTTCTTGGCCCTGAAGTCTTGGTGGACGTCAAACATTTGCCCGGAATGTGCGATGTGGTTTACGACGAGCAGGCCGGGCTGACGATCGGGGCGGCGGTCACGATGAACCAGATCGCACGCCATCCGGACGTGCAAGCCCGCTATCCGTTGCTGGCGGAGGCGGCGAGCTCCGTCGGCTCGTACCAACTGCGCAACCGGGCCACCATCGGCGGCAATCTGTGCAATGCTTCCCCCTGCGCCGACACGGCCCTTGCCGCGCTGGTGCTGGAAGGGCGCGTTGTGCTTCAAGGGCCGGACCCTTCGACAAGCTCAGGGCAGGGCGGGGAGCGCGAGCTGGCGGTCGATGAGTTTTTCCTCGGCCCGGGCGAGACGGCGCTGCAAGCGGGCGAGCTGATGACGGCCATCCGCTTTCCACGTCCACTGAAGGAGTCAGCGGGGCGCCACCTCAAGCTGAGCCGCAACAGGCTGGGCGATCTCTCCCTCGTCAGCGTGGACGTGCTCGGCTTCCCCAATGGGGCGAATTCCGGCTATACGTTCCGCATCGGGCTGGGCTCCGTCGCGCCGACGGTGGTGCGGGCCTCGGAGGCAGAGATGATCCTGGCGAAGCACCCGCCTGGGGAGGAGGCCTTCGCGCTGGCGGCCGAGAAGGCGATGGAAGCGGCCGCTCCCATCGACGACGTGCGCTCCAGCGCGGCCTACCGCGAGGCGATGGTGCGCAACCTGACGCTGCGCGGGCTGCGCGAGGTTTGGGGAAGCGTAAAACGTGAAACGT
>CAZDYW010000526.1:0-2216 GCA_964509655.1 uncultured Anaerolineales bacterium | reverse complement strand
GTAATTAGACCGTTGAAGCACTTCTACCTTGCTCGGCCTGGATCTGGCGATCCAGGCCAAAAGCAGGCGAATTTTGACTTGCTAAGCTGCTGGATCTGGCGATCCAGCGTGAGCGGATGAGGGATGCTATTACCGATTTTGATGGTCAAAAATCATTACATAAAGCGCATGATTGGAAAAGATGCAACATTATGACTGAAATCACCGAGACCGCACAAATGACAGAAGCTCACTCAATGCGACCGTTTTTCATCATCTGGACGGGCCAAGCCATCTCGATATTCGGCAGTGCGCTCGTACAGTTTGCCCTTATCTGGCATCTGACAGTGCAGAGCCGCTCCGCGATAGTGCTGACGCTCGCCACGCTGGTCGAAATGCTGCCGCGAACGGTGCTCGGCCCGTTTGTCGGTGCATGGATCGACCGCTGGAACCGCCGCTATGTGATGCAGCTCGCCGACGGGCTGACAGCCTCGGTCACGATTGTGTTGGCGGTGTTATTTCACCTGGACATGGTCCAGATTTGGCACGTTTACGTGTTGCTGTTCGCCGCCGCTCTGGGGCAGACGATGCACACATCGGCCTTTTCCGCGTCTACCACGTTGATGGTCCCCTCAAACCAACTGACGCGCATTGGCGGCCTGAACCAGGTACTGGAAGGAGCAACCAGGATTTTGGCGCCACCGGCTGGAGCGCTGTTGATCGAGACGCTGCCTATCCAAGCCATTCTGAAAATTGATGTGATGACGGCAATCATTGCCGTGACATCACTCTTCTTTGTCCAAGTTCCGCAGCCGCAACGGATCACGACGAAAGATCAAGCATCCTTGTGGCAAGATGTGAAAAGCAGTTTCAAGTACGTCTGGACGTGGCGCGGGCTGGCAATCGTCACCGGGGTTTCGACGATAGTGAACTTCTTGCTTGTCCCGGCCTTCTCGCTGCTGTCGCTCATCGTCTTCGAACACTTCCAGGGCGGCGCGCTGCAACTGGGCTGGATGGAAGCCGCGTTTGGCATCGGGATGCTGGCGGGCGGCGCCTTGCTCAGCATATGGGGCGGCTTCGAGAAGCGCATCAACACAGTAGTCACTGGGACGGGGCTGGTCGGGCTGATGATGATGGTGATTGGGGCAGTACCTACGAAGGGCATCTTCCTGGCGATTGGGGCAATGTTCATAGCTGGAGTTGGCCTATCGCTGGGCAACGGGGTAGGCCAGGCCTTGTTCCAGGTGTTGATCGTTCCCGATATGCAAGGTCGGGTGTTCGCGACGCTCAGCGCGCTTCGCACGTTGATGGCACCGTTGGGCTTGGCGTTAGCCGGTCCGTTCACTGAGGCGTTCGGAATGCAATCGTGGATGTTGGGCGCTGGCATTGGCATCACAATAATGATCGCCGCGATGCGGTTCATCCCGGAAGTCGTCGATATCGAAGGACAGAAGCACCCGTAGAAAGTATGAGAAACAAAAAATTATTCCCTGCAACCGCTGTTTTGCTCGTTCTCATCTTAATCAGTTGCGGAAGCAAGCCCGAAACGATCACCGCCTTTACACACGTCAATCTCGTTCCGATGACGGGAGAAACGACCATCGAAGATCAAACCCTCCTGGTTGAAGGGGCGAAAATTGCGGCCATTGGCGATTCCGATACAATGCGCATCCCTGAAGGCA
Organism: uncultured Anaerolineales bacterium; assembly: GCA_964509655.1. GTDB lineage: Bacteria > Chloroflexota > Anaerolineae > B4-G1 > B4-G1 > CAZANJ01. The sequence continues at coordinate 555 of CAZDYW010000526.1, read as the reverse complement.
CACGGGTGATCGATGGAAACGGCGCTTACTTGATGCCAGGGTTAGCTGACATGCACATGCATACCCGGCAAGATTGGGAGGATCGGGACACCTGGCCGGTACACCCCTTGCACCTATACCTCGCCAACGGCGTGACCACGATTAGAGACTTCGCTCCCCACGGATCGCCGCTCACCTATGGCCTTGAATGGCGCGATGAAATCCAAGCCGGAACGCGCGCCGGCCCCACCATCTATGCCTCAGGGATACTGCTCTATGCCAGTCCCCTGGACGATCCTGCGGGGGTCGTGCGCCGGAACCACGACATGGGCTTCGACTTCGTGAAGCTCTATTCCTACCTGTCGCCTGAGGACTACCACGAGGCCATGGCGGCTGCCAAGGAGATGGGCATGTATTCCAGCGGGCACATCCCCTACGCGGTCGGCCTAGAGGGCGTGCTCCAAGAGGGGATGGACGAGGTGGCGCACGTAGAGGAGCTGCTGTTCGAGTTCATCGACATAGACCGGGACCAGAATCTGAGCCCGGAGGCGTGGCTATCCCACGTCGCAGCTACTG
>CAZDYW010000525.1:0-2224 GCA_964509655.1 uncultured Anaerolineales bacterium | reverse complement strand
CTATCCCCTCAATCCCAGGGTGCACGAATCCCATCACGGTAGGCGGTACTGTGGATCCTCTGCCAAGTGGGGATGGCGCGAATGGCCTTGAGCTTTCTAATTCAATAGGGGAAATCATCATTTGAAGTCAGCGGATTGTCTTTTCCACATGGAAAACTATTCTACACTGCTTTCCAATTTTGGGCAACTCTTAATCCCCCTCACCCTACCTCTCCCCCAAGGGGAGAGGAGTTAGAGTCCCCTCTCCCCCTTAGGGGAGAGGATTAGGGTGAGGGGAAAAGGTTAGCACAATTACAATGATGAAGGTTTGACAAATTACATGGTGCGTGTTAGAATGCAAACACTTTCGTAAAAAACAGAGGTTCCGGTAACTCCCTGGTGAACTTTGGAAAAGGAACAAGCTCGTGCAGGCTACTCGAGAGCATATCTTAACTATCCTAAAGGAAAATGGTGAAGCGACGGTCAGTGAGCTGAGCGAATTTTTGGGCTTGACCACTGTAACTATCCGCCATCATCTTGATACATTGCGCCGGGAGGGACTGGTTGCCGCTCCTTTTGTGCGCCATCGCAAGGCCCCTGGACGTCCTCAACACGTCTACACTTTGACAAAAGATGCTAGTCAGTTCTTCCCCAAGAGATATCAGCAACTGATTAATATGCTGTTTGAGGAAATACAACAACACATTTCCAAGGTCGAGCTTCATCACATTATGAAGCAAATCGGGAAGCGCATGGCAAATCGAGTCCCCCTTCCCACAGATGGTGACTTTGAGGAGCGACTGACCGCTGTGGTCGAATACCTGGACGAGCAAGGATATATGGCGAACTGGGAGCTAAACGGGGATGAGGATTATCTAATTCACATCGCCAATTGCCCCTATGAAAGCGTGGCCCGCCAGCATCCAATAGTCTGTGCGATAGACAGGGCGTTTTTGATCCATCTTCTGGGTCCCTCACTTCGGCGGATCGAACGGGCGGCACAAGAGCAATCCCTGTGCACCTATTTGGTTCATCCCCCCACCAAGAACTCTACATAGTTAAGACAGCAAGGATATGTATAAGCATCGTAGCGAGGAGGTACGATGAGCTTTAAGGTATCCCTCATCTACCCCGGCATCGCAGGCCGGGGTTTTGAATCGCTCAAACAGGGCATGGACGCCGGTTGGATCTCCCACGGCCTGGCGTCGCTCAGCGCCGCGGCCAAGGCGCAGGGATTCGCGGTCGATCTGATCGATCTGCGGGCGCTTTCCAGCTGGGACCATTTCCGCGCAGTGCTGGCGGAGCGCGACCCCGACGTGCTCGGCGTGACGATGATGAGCGTCGATTTCGAGCCTGCCAGCAAGTCGGTCGCCGTCGCCAAGGAGGTCAACCCGGAGCTCTTCGCCGTCATCGGCGGGCCGCACGTCACCATCGCCTTGGAGGATTCGTTGCGCATCCCGCATGTGGATTACCTGGTGACCGGCGAGGGCGAGGTCACCTTCCCCCATCTGCTGCATCTGATCGAGGGCGGCGATCCCCCGCCCCATCGCGTGCTGCGCGGCGAGCCGCCCGATCTCGACGCGGTCCCCTTTGCCGACCGGGGCCTGTTCCTCGACGAATGGCGGAAATGGGGCTACGATTTAGACTCGCCGGAGGTGCCCTTCGTGCCGGAGCTGCCGCCGCCCTTCGCGACCATCATCGCCGGGCGCGGCTGTCTCTACAACTGCGCCTTCTGCAAACCGGGCGAGGATTACCTCTTTGGGCGCCGCACCCGTCGCCGCAGCGTCGATAACGTCATCGCTGAGCTCCACGAACTGGTCGATGATTACAACACCGCTTCCTTCATGTTCCACGACGATTGCCTCACCGAGGATCGCGAATGGGTGACCGAGTTTACCGAGAAGTACATCTCCGAGGGCTTCGACATGCCCTTCTTCTGTCAGAGCCGCGCCGACATCATCGTCAAGCACGAGGATATGGTGGCGCGCATGGCGGAGGCCGGGCTGCGTGGCTACTTCATCGGCTTCGAGAGCGGCAACGACCGGGTGCTGCGCTTCATCCGCAAGGGCACGACCGCCGAGCAGAATCGGGAGGCGGCCCGCATTTGCCGCAAATATGACATCAAAATCTGGGCCAACTACATGATGGGCTTGCCGACCGAGACGAAGGAAGAGGTGATGGACACGGTGCGGCTGATGAAGGAGATCGACCCCGACTACTACAGCCCGGCCTTCTTCACGCCCCA
>CAZDYW010000524.1:0-2253 GCA_964509655.1 uncultured Anaerolineales bacterium | reverse complement strand
ACTCATACGCCCGATGATGGCGAAAGCTGGCTCTCGATCCGGTGAACTGATGACTGGAACAATGCTTGGAAGCAACAAGCACCATCATCCCAAACACTGCCACATCTGCGGCCGACGACTCTGGGGAAAGGCATGGGTTTACGCGACCAACGGCAACTCGGACGAGCAAGCGCTGGTCGTCTGCCGGGACTGTCATCAAAACGCCCCGCGCTGCGATATTTGCAATCTGCCGATGGGCGAGCGCCACACTCGCTTGCCCGACGGTCGGCGCATTTGTGCGCGGTGCAGCCACACTGCCGTCTACGATTCAGGTCAAGCACAGACAATCTTTGAGCGCGTGGTCGGCGTCGTCACCGGTCGGCTCGGCCTGAAGCTTAACGTGGGCACCGATTTCGCTCTGGTCGATCCCGATCATCTACGGCGTCTGGCGAGGGAGGCTGGCACGGGAGCGAAGCGTTCACCCGCTGATCCAGGTAATGTCGTCGGTCTTTTCATCCGCAAGGGGCGCAAGCGAGTGATGTACGTGCTTTCCGGCTTGCCGCGCACGGCCTTCATCCACACAGTGGCCCACGAATGGGCTCACGCCTGGCAGGGTGAAAACTGCCCGCTGCTCAACGACCCTCTCGTGCGCGAAGGGTTCGCCGAATGGGCAGCGCACAAAACGCTGCAAGTGATGGGACAGTCTGTGGATGTGATCATGTCGGGTCGCGACGATGTGTACGGCGAGGGGTTGCGAAAGATGTTGCATGTGGAGCAAAGGCGGGGCATCTCCGGAGTGCTGGATGCCTGCCGTCGGTCGGCGTGACCCGTAATCTTAGGGCGGTAACGGAGCGAACTATGGACAATGCGCTGAGCCTAACCTGCAAGGTCAACACACCATATCTACCCGCCAGCAAGCAACCGCGCTTGCTCTACCTTTTGCTTGAAGTGGGTGGCGGGGGCGGCGATGAGGTGCTGCCGGTCAACCTCTCCATCGTCGTGGATACCAGCGCATCTATGCGCATCCGGCTGGTGACCGAGGGACAGTTCAAAGAATTGGCCCAGATAGGCGCGTTGGAGGAAAAGCTGGTGGACGGGGTCCCGGTCTGGCAATCGGTCGATATTCCCCGTGACGTGATGGCTCGATTGCCGCGCAAGATCGACCGGGTCGCGGACGCGCTGCGGGTGGCTGTCGAACATCTCCGCCCCGCCGACAGTTTCTCGCTGGTCGCCTTTGCCGGGCACGCCACCGTGTTGATACCAAACACCAGCGGCTCCCAGAAGCGTCTCCTGCTGGAAATCATCGAAGGGCTGGACGATATTCGCCTGGGAGATGAGACGTACATCGCAAAGGGGATCGCCCTGGGATTCGAGGAATTGCGGAGCGGCGCCTCGGCTGAATCTTCAGCGGCTGAATCTTCAGCTGGGCAGCGGGCTGACCGTCTCCTCGTGCTCACCGATGGCTTTGCCTTCGACGAGGAGGAGTGCCGCGCCTGGGCCACTCGCGCCCGCCAGAACCGCGTGCCTATCAGCACGATGGGGCTGGGAGGCGATTTCAACGAGGAGCTGATGATCCCCATCGCCGATCAGACCGGCGGCGAGGCTTACCTGCTGGAGGACGCTGACGATATCCCGCCCGCCTTTGCGCAGGAGTTGCAGCGGGCGCAGGCGGTGCGTTATCGCAACCTGGAAGTGAAGCTGCGGCCTTCGCAGGGGGTGGAAGTTCGAGCCGCTTACCGCGTGCGGCCTTCCATCGCGCCGCTGGAAATAATCAACGAAAGCGGTAGCTACAGCTTCCCGCTAGGCGATCTGGTCGCAGGGGATGAACCGGCGCTGCTTTTGGAGATGATCGCGCCTCCACGCTCGCCGGGGACTTACCGGCTGGCTCAAGCGTTGATGGCCTATGATAACCCGGCCGGCGGGCCGATCGGTGTTAAGGAACGGAGCGATGTAGTGGTCCATTATACCTCCGACGCGGCGCAAGCGGCGCAGATAGAGCCACAGGTGATGCACATCGTCGAGGCGCTGAGCGCCTACAAACTGCAACAGCGCGCGAGCGCCGATCTGGACTCTGGAGATGTGGAGAGCGCGACGCGCAAACTGCGCGCAGCCGCTACCCGCCTGCTGGATATGGGCGAGGATGATCTGGCCGCCGAGATGGAAGAGCAAGCGAGTGAACTGGAACAACGGGGTCAGGCCGATCCCAGGCGGACGAAGAAGCTGCGCTACGAGACGCGGAAGCTGACGCAGAAGTTGATGGAGTAGAACGTGACC
>CAZDYW010000523.1:0-2253 GCA_964509655.1 uncultured Anaerolineales bacterium | reverse complement strand
CGTCCGGCGCGAGCAGAACGGGGTTACTTTTGCTCCAGTGCGAATCTTGATTTTGTAGTTGTCGGCCATTCTGTACCTCCAGTATAGATTTTGCCGGAATGATACCACAATGGCTAACAACTCAGAAGCGCTGGACTAATTGCACAGGTCGAAATTTTCCCGGCCGCTTGCTGGGGGATAAATTGACATGCACTTCCCTTATGCTATAATGCACCGGCCTTGACCAACTTGGCAAGTCTTAAGACCTTATCGATACGCTGGCCCCGCTGGCTGCAAAGGTGGGGAGCGGTTATAGGCCTGACATTATTGGCGGCGGCGTTGCGCTTCTTTGCCCTGGGGGATTTTCCACCGGGGCTTTATCACGATGAAGCCTTCAACGGACTGGACGCGCTGAGCGTTCTGGAGGGGCAACGGCCCATCTATTTCGCGGCCAATCGAGGCCGCGAACCGCTGTTTATTTACCTCATCGCCGCCGCAGTGAGGCTCTGGGGCCGCACACCGGCGGCGCTGCGTCTAGCAGCCGCCATCTGCGGCACGTTGACAATTCCCGCCACCTACCTGATGGCTCGCGAGTGGTGCGAGCGCCGGATAGCTTTGCTCAGCGCGGCGATCCTGACCATTACCCTCTGGCACGTGCATCTCAGCCGCATCGGATTCCGCGCCGTCACGTTGCCGCTGGCGACCGCGCTCACGCTCTGGCTCGGCGGACGCGCCTTCCGCTCGCGACGGCGGCGCGACTGGCTCCTGACTGGCATTCTCTACGGCCTTAGCTTCTACACCTACCTTCCGATCCGCTTCACTCCCCTAGTTTTGGCATTATTCGGGCTTTACTTGCTGACCAAAGGTTACGGCGACCGTCTCTGGCCGGGCAGCGCATATCTCGCTGCCGGGACGGTGGTGGCCCTGATGCCCTTCGCCATCTATACTGCCGGACATTGGGACGTGGTGATGGGCCGCACCGGTCAGGTCTCCGTCTTCAACCCCGTCGTCAACCATGGCGATTTGTGGGCCACGCTGGGCCGTCAATTGCTCCGCACGCTGGGGATGTTCTTCGTCCGGGGCGATACCATCCCGCGCCACAACGTGCCGGGGCGCCCGGTCTTTATGCCCCTGCTGGGGGCGGCTATGATCTGGGGATTTATACAGGCTGTGTGCCGCGCCAGAGAAGGCGAGCCCGCGCCCGCTCTCGTCCTGCTCTGGGTGGGAGGAATGCTGGCCCCGACCTGGCTGGCCGGCGGTGCGCCCCATTTCCTGCGGGCCGTGGGCGTACTGCCACTACTCCCACTCTTGCCGGCTTTCGGGCTGGATCGGGCGATGAAATGGCTGGAGGATTGCGGGCGGCCCGGTCAGGCCCGCGCTCTCATCGGCGCGGTTTTAGCGTTGAGCTTGGGATCGACCAGCTACGATTACTTCGTTCGCTACTCCACACCGGAGACCGCTTACGCCTTCGAGGAGGCCGCCACCGAGCTGGCCGCCGAGGTCAACCGCTTCACCGGAATCGGATGGGACGGCGCCGGGATGAAGGCTCCGACCACCCGGCCTCAACCGGGGCGGCGAGTTTACCTGGACGAGCGCCTCTGGCAGGCCTGGGCGGCGGTCGATTTTCTCGTGATGGAGACCGAAGGCATAGTGCGATTTCCTGCGCACAAACCACCGGACATCGCGCCGAACGAAGCGGCCTTGCTCCTGATCTGGCCCTACGACGGCGTGCAGCCCTACCTGGAGCGTTTGCCGCGCGACGTGCGCGTCGAGGCCCACGCCGGTCCGCTGACGCGCGGGGATTGGGAAAAAGAGCCCTATGCGGCCTACGTCGCCTATACCATCAAGCCCAACGGATTGGATCCGGCGGAGCGCCTGGCGACCTTCGGCGGGCGGATCGCGCTACTTGATTGCACGGTCAAGCCAGAGGCGGAGAGATGGAAGGTCGAGTTGACCTGGGAGGCACTGGCGGCCCCGGAGCGAAACTACACCGCTTTCGTCTATCTGTGCGACGGGACGTGCGAGGAACGGCTGGTGGCCCAGGATGATGGAGAGCCGGGGGACGGACACTATCCCACCAGCCTGTGGCGTGCGGGGGACGTGGTCATCGATTCCCACAAACTGGAGCTGCCCGAAGAATGGACGGACAGACCCCGGATCGCAGTGGGGTTATACACCTGGCCGACGCTGGAGCGGCTAGAAGTGACCGCTCCCTCTGGTGAGGCACTGGGAGATATGCTGATACTTCCTGTGACCTATGAGTGACACTGCATG
>CAZDYW010000522.1:0-2261 GCA_964509655.1 uncultured Anaerolineales bacterium | reverse complement strand
AATCCGAGCCGAGCAACACGCGAAATCCCAAAGAGCCCGAAGTACTTAATCCACGCTATGGCGCGTCATATATTGGACGTCCCAATGAGGCAAAAAGTTCCATCAGTCGGCGCCAGACCGCTCCCAGTGCCGCCGCCGCATCGTCGCCAGCACGCGCGGCATCGCGACGGTGTAGAGCCAATAGCCCAGGCGCGAGGACACATAATCCCAGGCCCCGATATGCGGCGCAAACTCCCCGCCGAAGCCCTTCTTGAAGCGATAGACGCCCCACATCGGGTCCGACTCGTCCAGCTCATCCGGCGCACCCCACATATCGTAGACCGTGCAGCCCTTCTCCTTGGCCCAGAGTATCGCCTCCCATTGAAGCAGATTGTTCGGCATCTTGTCCCGGTGAGCTTCACGGGAAGCGCCGTACATGTACCAGGCCCGCTTTCCGCTTGTCCTGAGCGCAGTCGAAGGAAAGTGATAGACGATCACCATCGCCACCGGCTCGCCCTCCACCTCCGCGATGAGGGGCTGCGCCAGGCCGGCCTCGATGAAGGCGCCCCAGGCGTCGCGATAATAAGCCTCTGGCCGAATCACGAACTCGCCGCGCTCGGCCGTCTCCGCGTACATCTCGTAGAGCAATTCCAGGTCGGCTACCCCGCCCCGGCGCACCGTCACGCCTCGGCGCTTGGCCAGCCGCACGTTGTAGCGCCACTTCGACTTCATGCCCATCAGCAGATCGTCGGGCTCAGGCTCCAGGTCGAGCAGGACGGTGTTGCGGAATTGGATCTGCTCTTCCGAGGGACGCCATCCGCGACGGCGCAGCATCTCGACGACCGCCTCACCCTCGACGCTGTCGGCCCGCACGTCGGGGTCGATCTTGACGAAGATCGCCCGCTCTCGCCGGGCGATTCCCTCCAGTTGCTCCATAACGCGCTCCAGGAGAGGCGCATCGGTGTAATCGAGCGCGGGGCCTTTGGGCACATACATTACCGCCACGGGCAGAAAGCCCAACCGGCGGGTCAATATCGAGGCCGCCGCGCGGGGTTGCTCATCGCCCGACCAGAGATAACGGGTCGCTCGCCAACCGTGGCGCGACTTGAAGGCGCCCCACTCCCAGCTTTGCAGCAGATGGGCGTCACCCAGCTCGGCCAGCGCCGCGTTCCACCGATCTTGATCCGTGATTTCCATCGCTTCGATCATTGCCAAATTTCCCGCAGCGAGTAACCGGCCTTCAGCGCCCGATAGCGCAGCGGCGCGTAGACTCGATCCCAGGCGCCCACGCTGCGCACCAGATCGCCGCCGAAGCCGCGCTTGAAGCGGTAAACGCCCCATAGCCCGTCACTGCGCTCCGTAAACTCCGCCTCCAGCTTCTCGCGATCCTCGTCGGGCACGCCCCAGAGATCGTAGGTGGTGCAGCCGCGAGATTTGGCCCAGCGTATGGCCTCCCACTGGAGCAAGTAGGTGGGCATCTTCTCACGGTGGGCCTCGCCGGAGGCGCCGTAGAAGTACCATGAGCGCGGGGGCAGCGCGAAGACCATCAGCGCCGCGACCGTCTCCCCCTCCACCTCGGCCAGCAGTAACCGCGCCCAATCGCGGGGCTCGAACAGCCGATAGGCGGCCTCGTAGTAGCCCGGATCGTGAATGCCGAAGTCGCCGCGCTCGGCGGTGGTCTCCATCAACGCGATGAAGGTCGGCAGGTCATCCTCGCTCGCCGCTCGCACCGTCACGCCCTTGCGCCCGGCCAGCCGCACGTTGTAGCGCGTTTTGGACTTCATGGCCATCAACACGTCATCCTCGTCGGGTGAAATATCCACCACCAAGGTGCGGCGGGGCTGGACAGCGCCGAAAGGTGAGGGGCGAAAATCGAGCGCACGCAGCCGCTCCCGGAAACGCTCCTCATCGGGCAGATTCGGCTCGATGGTCAGCGCGATGGCGCCCCGCGCCTCGGCGGCCTGATCGAGCGCATCGAGTAGAGCTTCCACCTGCGCATCGGCGCTCCAATCCACCAGCGGGCCTTTGGGGACGTAGGCCAAACGGCCCAGAGCGGAAGGTAGTTGTCGATAGAGCACCTGCGCTCCGGCGCCCATCTGACCGGCCTGGGTCAGTCCCAACCGCGCGACCTCCCATCGGAAGCGCGCCTTGAGCGCCCCCCACTGGCTGACCTGTAAAATATGACTGTCTGGATGAGCGGTGACGAAACGATCCCAGACTTGGGGTGAGACGGAAAAAATGGGCCTGAAACTTGTCATCAAATATAATCTCCTTTGAATGTT
>CAZDYW010000521.1:0-2268 GCA_964509655.1 uncultured Anaerolineales bacterium | reverse complement strand
TTGTTCCTCGTGCCATCGGTGGTCATGCATCGTCGCAGTCGGCGACTTGGCTACTGAGCTTTTGCAGCACATCGGGGCAGGTGGCCGAAAAGCAGGGCAAATTGTCGCTTTTCTGCTATAATACAGGCGTAATCGTTTTTGACTATCAAGTTCGGTAATTGGCCCATCGAAGTCGTTTCCACTTTGCTCGGCCTGGATCGCCAGATCCAGGCCAAAAACAGGTGCATTTTGTCTTGCTAAGCCGCTGGATCTGGCGATCCAGCGGGAGCGGGTGAGGGAGGGCTATTACTGGTTTTGATGGTCAAAAATCATTACAGAGACCAGGTTTTTTGAAAGACCTTGTTTCTCTCCCCAAATTGAGAAGTTGCTGGCATAAGAATATGTGGAAGAAAGCTCTTCAGGATTCCGCGTGGTAGTGAGATCGTAGAAGCGGACAGGATTTCTAGCCCTACAAAGTGGATCATGCGAAATCCCAAAGAGCTTGAGAATAAAAGGAGTGAAAAGTTATGAGCACGGAAGAACTCACCTTGAAGGAAAAAGTGGAAAAATCGCTCGACATCGTCAGGCCGGGCCTGCAAGCCGACGGCGGGGATGTGGAGCTGGTGGACGTGGATGATGACAGCGGCGTCGTCTCACTGCGCCTGATGGGCGCTTGTCGGGGTTGCCCTATGTCCACGATGACGCTGAAGATGGGCATCGAGCGCGTACTACGGGAACAAATCCCTCAGGTCTCGCGCGTGGAAGCGGTGTGAGGGCCTCGAAGCCCTTGCCGTTAGGGTTGAACGAATGATAGAAATCCACCTATACGGGAAGCTGCGGCAGCACGCGCCCGATTCCCGCGCCAACGGCGAGAGTGTGGTGCGGTTGGAGCCGCGGCCCAAGGAAACGGTGAGAACCGCGCTGGAGCGCATCGGCATCGCGCCGGGTGATGTCTTTCACATCTTCCTGAACGGCGCGATTTTGGCTACCGGCAACTCCATGGCCCCCTGGCTGAAGTATCAGCAGGCCACCGGTGGGTCGGTCGGAAGGCCGGTCACAGCGGCGGAATTGGATAGGCGCGTGCATGATGGCGACCGCCTGGGCCTCTTCGCCCGCGATATGGCGCTGCTCGTAGTCTAGACCTCACCTATGCGCATCCTGGCGATCATCACGGGACAATATGGACAGCGGCACGTGGACAACATCCGCGCCCACATGCCGGCGGGCTGGGAGGTCAAGGTGTGGCAGGCGCCCTCGGCCTATCCCCCCGTCATTGATTATCCAGAAGATTTCCTCCCCTCATCCCTCCCCGCATCTGATCTGATCCTATCCTTCGGCGAGCACAAGGGCGTGGCAGAATTGCTTCCGGAGATCGCGCGAATGACGGGCGCCCAGGCCGCCATCGCGCCGGTGGACTGTGAGGAATGGCTGCCACGCGGGCTGGCACGACAGCTTCGACGCTGGCTGGCAGAGCTGGACGTAACCTGCGTCACGCCGAAGCCCCTCTGCACCCTGACCGAAGATCACTACAACGTCAAGCGCCATCGAGTCGAGTATCATGATCCGCTGATCGCCGAGTTCGCGCGACACTTCGGCAGGCCACGCTTCCGCGTCACGGCAGATCCCGAGACGCGCGATATCACCGAGATTGAGGTGGAGCGGGACGCTGTCTGTGGCTGCGCTCGCTACGTGGCCCAGGAACTGCTGGGCGTGCCCGCGAAAGATGCGGAGTATCTGGCGGGTCTGCTTCACCATCACTATCCCTGTTTTGCAAGTATGGTAAAAGACACCGACTTCAACGACACGATTATGCACATCTCCGGGAACATCCTCAAGGCGGAGATCAAAGAGCAGGTGCAGGATTTATAGAATTAGTTAGGCATTCCACTAACATCCCCCCGGTTCCCTCTCCATCAGCTTGTGGGTCTCTGAGCTGAGGGCATCAGCGCGGCCAGTTCCTCCAATGTGCGAGAAGCCCTCAGCACCGAGCGCATCTCCATTCGATGATCGAGTAGCATCACGTTGATCAACTTCGCCAACTTCCAGAAGAAGACCTTGCCCTCTACTCTTTCATATCTTGATCAACCTCGCGCTTTCACGCTGAATACACCGTCGCTGGGTGCTAATTTCTCAACCGGCGGGGTCGGTTGGGAATAAAGTTGAACTATGCTGGATTAAGTTGAAGTAGAGCGCCCCATCATTGTAGGCCGTATTTTATAGATACGGTTTACGAAGATTCTAACACCTTTCTAACGAGGTTCTTATGCGATTCTAATTTCTCTCTTGTAT
>CAZDYW010000520.1:0-2273 GCA_964509655.1 uncultured Anaerolineales bacterium | reverse complement strand
GCCCCTCCAGCGTCAGGCCGAAGCTGATCACGCCCGGCGCTTCCGTCACGGCGGTCTGAGGCCGGCCGGCGACGTAGGCATCGGCCACGCGCCAGCCCTGCGGCAGCGTAAACAAAACCCGCCCAAACTGCCGCCCCTTCTTCTCCAACACGATCCTAATGCGCACGCCAGAATCCGCAATCTGCGACTCGCAATTCGCAATCTCCACTGCTCCCTGGCAAATGTGGAAGGTCGTCGTCAGCAGAGCGGGCCGCTCGGAGACGGGCTTGAGGAGCAGCACAACTGTCTCGTGCGGCTGATGGCGGCGGATGGTGACCGCCTCCTCGAACACGCCCAGGTAGCGGCGGCGCCAGTAATTGTAGACGTGATAACGGCCCGGCGGCAAATCCAAACTGGCCCACACGGTCGTCTCGGCGGTGTGATCATCCCAGTTGACCAGCCCGGCGACCCACCAGCGCCCCCAATCCCGCTCGACCGGCAGCAGAAGCGTGCGCGGCATCTGGCGCTCGAAGAGATCGAGCGGGCGGGCGGATGTGCCGGTCGGCGGCAGCGTCTGGCGCAGATACTCGACCCGTCCCGCCTGCACCTTTGGCAAGTGGTCGGAATCGAGCGTCAGGCCGCCCAGCAGCGCCACCAGCGTCGCCAGCGTGCGCACCTCGTTCAGCGTCAGGTCCATACTGTCGCCGCGCCGGCGCACCAGCACGCAATCCGGATCGTTGGCCCAGAGCCGCCCGTGGAAAGGGGCACGGGTGATCCCGTTGCGCAGCGCGTTCTTGGTGGAGACGGCGGAGAGATCATTCCGCCAGATGGGATACCAGTTGGGGTCCACGTCCGGCCCGATACGCATCCCGTCCACCAGGCCCACGCACGGCCCCAGCGGCGCTCCGCAGCCCAGCAGGAAGGCGTCGTCGCCGATGGCCTCGCGGATCGCCCTAACGCCCCGCCGCAGCGCCTGAGCGCGGGTGGCGGTGGGATCGTGGCGGCGGCCGGGCCGCGCGGCGGAGAAGATGAAATCGATCTTGAAAAGTTCAACGCCCCACTGGGAGCGCATATGCTCAAAAGTCTCGCGCAGCCAGCTCAGCGCCTTGGGATGGGTGCAATCGAGCGCGTAACACTCGACGCCCCAGTGGACCCAGCCCAGCACCGGCTCGCCATCCGCATCGTGCAGGAACCAGTCCGGGTGCGCGGCGAAGAGCCGGGAATCGGCAGCCGCTCCAAAGGGCGCGGTCCAGATACCCACCTGGCGCTCGGCCCGGTGGATCGCCCGCGTCACCGCTTCCATCCCGGCGGGGAATTTCTCCCCGTCCAGCGAGAGCCAGTCCCCGATGGCGGTCTGGTAGCCGTCGTCGATGAGGATCACGTCCAGCCCGAGGGCCTGCTCGGTGATGAAATCGACGTTATCCAGCACTTCCTGGGCCGTGTTCTCGCCGTAGAAATAGTACCAACTGCACCAGCCGGTGGGCGGATCGGCGGGCAAGCGGGCCTTCATCTCCCTACCGGCGCGTGCGGCCCAGTCCTCCAAGAGCGCCAGTGGATCGGGGCCGGTGCGCACCCAGAGCCGTTCGGAGCGGAGCCGCTCGCCGGGGTGCAGTATCGCGCCGTCCAGGTGGCAGCGCGCGGTCAGGGCCGCGAAGTCATCACCCGCCAGCTCCAGCTTGATCTCGCCGAGCTGATCGGCCAGCGTCACGAAGCCCAGCAGCAGCGCCTGAGATTCCGCGCCCGGAGCGCTTATCACGGTCACCCACTCGCTGTTGAAAAGGCCGGGTTGATCAGCGTTTCGGTCTGAATGTGGCTGGTGCTTCCGCCGGTATTCGGGAGTCTGAGGGGGCGTGTAGCTGCTTGAGCCTGCGTCGAGGCTGCGGACGAAGGTGGGCGTCCAGGATTGCCAGCCGTGCTGGTAGAAACTCCAGCTTCGCGGCGGCGCGCCAAGGTCGCAGGCGCCGCCCTCATCGGCGCGGACGGCGAGCACGTCGAGCCTATCCAGCGCCACATCTTCGGCCCCGACGTTGGCGACCTCAAGCCAGACATCGTGGCCCTCGCCCTTGGGCTCCCAACGCCAGATCGCCTCCAGCCCGTGGGAGGCTACGAGTTGATCGGGCTCGGTCAAATGGAGACTGAACCCCTCGCCAGACACGCTCCCTCTCCCCCAGGGGAGAGGGTAGGGGTGAGGGGAATGTGAAATATCTGTCATCATACACCTCGCACATCAGCTCAGCCGATGATCGTTTTTGACTATCAAGTTCGGTAATTAGACGGCCGAAGCACTTCTACTT
>CAZDYW010000519.1:0-2277 GCA_964509655.1 uncultured Anaerolineales bacterium | reverse complement strand
TCCAGCCAGCAATAAACTAATCACCACCCCTGCGATAAGCATTCTGTCAAGTATCATAGTACCCCTCGGATCAAAAGTAATACAGACTCTACTATTTCCCTCACGACAGACCGAGAAAGTCACGCACAGGTCGATCCCAGTTCGCGGAGAGAGGTTGGCCTCGATACCAATACTGCCTACTCTCGTCATCGTCCACGGCGCATAGGTCGGACCAAGCCAAGGCCCATTCCCAGCCCAGCTCCTCGTAGTGCAGCCGCAGAAACTCGAACAGCACAGGATGCAGGTCGGTTCGGCTGTCGTAGCGGAAGTCGCTCAACAGCTTGACCGAGAGTTCAGCTTTTCCCGCCTGGAAAAGGGAGACGATCCACCACATTCGGGCCTCGCCATCGTCTAGTGTCAAATCAAGCCGCGCCGCGTAGGGAAACGCCGAGGGCACCTCTTCCAGCAACTCGCGTCCCAGGGCGTAATACCCTTCGGGGCGCAACCCATAGCCCGTGTGATGATAGCAGTCGAGGGAGTGGGCGAAGCTTTGCGCGGCGGCTGTGCTCTCTCCTCGCTGCCGGTATAATCGAGCCAGTTCCCGGTGGAAGTACATGCATTCAGGAACAGCCTCGGCCCCTCGCTTTAGCCAATAGATCCGCTCGTCGGTGGACTTGCGCAACGCAGCCATGTCGGCCAGTTCTTTGTAGTCTGCGGCTGCCCCGCCGTATTTGTCGATCATGGCTCTCTCCAGGTGCTCGAAGGAAGCCGGACCATGCTCCTCTCGATAGAAGTCCTCTCCGAAGAGCTCACGGGCCACCCGGAGTTCCTCGTCTACATCTTCCCCTTCAGCCCTGGCTACGAGCAGCTCTCTGTGGACGTAGGCACGCACGGAATGGGCATGGTCGATCAATAGATCGCTCTCTGGATCGAACTGGGCCATCGCAAACCGCCCCTGTGCAACGTACGAGGGCAACAAGTGGAGGCCGACGGTCAGTTCAGCCAGGTCGGCGACAGGAAGCAAGTAGCGGGTCAGAAGGTAGGTTGCCGTCTGCCCGCGGAACCATTCAGCGTCCTTGTGAAATGAATGCAGCTTGATCATCTCGCTGGTCAGTCCATCCAGCGCCATCAAATCGTCATCCATGTACTTCAAGCCAAGCCGATCCCGTACCAGTTCGCTGATTTGCATACGCTTTGTCCTCCCGAATAGAATCCGTCCCAGGCCAGATGCAACGCTGCTCCAACAATGGGCGCTCTGGGTCAACCATGGCTTTGGGGGCAGCAATAGCAGCGGGGGTTAGAGCCTAAGCTCGACGTAACTATTGACACGACGTGATTTTACTACGCCGCAGTGGTAAAGACAACCAGTGGCCCCACTGGGAAATCGTAACTTGTGTCTTGCCCAGAACACACTCCTGAACTAGAATAAGCGCACGGATCAGGAGCACATCGTCGGCGAAGGAAAGCTCAATGGGCGAGAAGGAACAACTGGAGCAAGCCATTCAAGCACTGGAGGCACAGCGCGCTGTCCTGGGCGACACGGTGGTAGAGACTGCCCTCGGACCGATGCGGCAACAACTGGCCGAGCTGGAGGAGAAAGTTTCCACGCCGAGGCTAAAGGGGGAGCGCAAGCTGGTGACGGTGATGTTCGCCGATATCTCTGGCTTCACCGCGCTGGCCGAACGAATGGACCCCGAAGCGGTACGCGACCTGACGAATAGCTGCTTCGAGCGGCTGGTGCCCATCGTCGAGAAATACGGGGGCACGGTAGACAAGTTCATCGGCGACGAGATCATGGCTCTCTTCGGTGCGCCGGTGAATCACGAGAACGACTCTGAGCGGGCCTTGCGCGCGGCGCTGGAGATGAAAGAGGCGATACAAGTCTGGCGCGAGAGACTCCCGAACAGCGCATCGCACATTGCGCTCCACATCGGTATCAATACCGGGATCGTCATCGCCGGGGGCATCGGCACACAAAAGCTGCAGGACTACACGGTGATGGGGGATGCGGTGAACGTCGCGTCGCGACTGGAGGGAGTCTCGGAAAGGGGAGAGATTATCGTCGGGCAAGACACGTACCGACTGACCGCGCCACTTTTCGAGTTCGAGACGCTGAACCCCGTCCAGGTCAGGGGCAAGGCCGAGCCGGTGCCGGTCTACCGTCTCTTGGCCGCTAAAACGGTGCGCGGCAAGGTGCGAGGCATCGCGGGGCTGGAGTCGCCGCTGGTGGGCCGCGATGCCGAGTTTCACGTCCTACAGGAAGCCATCGAGCATCTGCGGGCCGGTGAGGGCGGCCTT
>CAZDYW010000518.1:0-2284 GCA_964509655.1 uncultured Anaerolineales bacterium | reverse complement strand
ACTCTGTGTGACTCAGTGTAAACGCATTACGTTTCACGTTTTACGCATTACGTTTCACGAAAGGATACTATGAACTACGCACAACGGATCGCCTCGCGGCTTGGCCTACGCTCAGAGCGAGTCGCCGCGGCAATTGAACTTTTCGACGCCGGCAATACACTGCCCTTCATCGCCCGTTACCGTAAGGAGGTCACCGGCGGGCTGGACGAGGACCAGCTCCGCCAGTTGAGCAAGCTGCTGGACCAACTGCGGGCCCTTGATGACCGCCGCCAGACCATCCTCGCCACCATCGAGGAGCAAGGCAAGCTGACGCCCGAATTGCGCCAGCAGATCATGGCCGCCGAGAGCCTCACCGAGCTGGAGGATCTATATCGCCCCTACAAGCCCAAGCGCCGCACCCGCGCCACCATCGCCCGCGAGAAGGGCTTGCAGGGCCTGGCCGATCTGATCTTACAGCAGCCCCTCATCGATCAGCCTATCGAGCAGATCGCCGCTCCCTTCCTCTCCGACGAAGTGGAGAGCGTGGAGGATGCGCTGGCCGGCGCACGCGACATCGTGGCCGAGACCATCAGCGATCACCCCGACGTGCGCCAGACCGCCCGTGACAAGGCGCTTCATTGGGCCACCCTCCGCACCGAGAAGAAGGATGACGTCGATGATCCCCGCGCCACCTACCGGCTCTATTACGAATTCAAGCGCTCGGTCAACCAGATGCGGCCCCACCAGACGCTGGCGCTCAATCGCGGCGAGGAGGAGGATGTGCTGCGCGTGCGCGTCGCGGTCGCCGAGCGGGACTGGCGGGCGGCCATCGAGCCCATCTTCCGCGCCAATTGGCGCTCGCCGCTGGCTGATCAGCTCGCCATCGCCGTGGAGGATGCCGCCCAGCGCCTTCTGCTGCCCGCCATCGAGCGCGACGTGCGCCGCGCCCTCACCGAGCGGGCGGAGGCCCACGCCATCCGCGTCTTCGCCAACAACCTGCGCTCGCTGCTCAACCAGCCGCCGCTGACCGGCCATACCATCCTGGGCATCGATCCCGGCTTCCGCACCGGCTGCAAGGTCGCCGTCGTCGATCCCTCCGGCAAGGTGCTGGATACAGCCACGATCTACCCCCACGAGCCGCAGAAGCAAAGGAATGGCGCCCTGAATCTGCTCAAGGGCCTCGTCGCCAAACACGCCGTCACGCTGATCGCCATCGGCAACGGCACCGCCTCCCGCGAGACGGAGCAACTGGTCGCCGACCTGATCCAATCCTCAGTCTCCATTCTCAATTCTCCATTCTCCAATCTCAAGTATCTCATCGTCAGCGAGGCCGGCGCCAGCGTCTACAGCGCCAGCCCCCTGGCCCGCGCCGAGCTGCCCGATATGGATGTCAGTATGCGCGGCGCCGTCTCCATCGCGCGGCGCGTGCAGGACCCGCTGGCCGAGCTGGTGAAAATCGATCCCCAGTCGCTCGGCGTCGGCATGTACCAGCACGACGTCAACCAGACCCAGTTGGCCGAGGCGCTGGACGACGTGGTGGAGAGTGTGGTCAATCGGGTCGGCGTGGATCTGAACACTGCCTCGCCCGCGCTGCTGACCCACGTGGCCGGCATCGGGCCCACGCTGTCGAAGCGCATCGTGGGCTATCGCGACGAGCACGGCCCTTTCTCCAGCCGCAAGGGGCTCAAGAAGGTGAGCGGCATCGGGCCGAAGACCTTCGAGCAAGCGGCTGGATTTCTGCGCGTGCCTGGCGGTAAAAATCCGATGGACGCTAGCGCCATCCACCCGGAAAGCTACGCCGTCGCCAAGGCCGTGCTGAAACGCGCCGGGCTGACCCTGGAGACGCCGCCGGAAGAGCGCGGGGCGGCCCTGGTCTCCCTGTTGGAGCAGCATCCCTTGGATGAGCTGGCCCAGGAACTGGACGCTGGCGCTCACACATTGTCCGACATCTTCGAGCAGTTAGTGCGCCCCGGTCGCGATCCGCGCGATGAGCTGCCCGCTCCGATCCTGCGCAGCGATGTTTTGACCATGGATGACCTGACTTCCGGCATGCGGCTCAAGGGCACGGTGCGCAACGTGGTGGACTTCGGCGCGTTCATCGACATCGGGGTCAAGAATGATGGCCTCTTACATCGCAGTCAGATACCGATCAGGGAGGATCTGCGCGTGGGGGATGTGATCGAGGTGAAGATCGTAAAGGTGGAACCCGAACGCGGGCGAATCGGGTTGGGATGGGCGGGACCTGAAGAGCTATAATGATTTTTGACCATCAAAATCGGTAATAGCATCCCTCACCCGCTCCCGC
>CAZDYW010000517.1:0-2285 GCA_964509655.1 uncultured Anaerolineales bacterium | reverse complement strand
GGCCTGCACGCCTCGCTCACACTTTCGGATGAAACGCTGGCCGATTGTGTCGCTGCGACCCAGGATCTAGAGATGGGATTCCACATCCACGTCGCCGAGGGTGTCGCCGATCAGGAGGATTCGCTGCGCAAGAGCGGGCAGCGCGTCGTCCATCGGCTGACCGACATGGGCATCCTCGGCCCACGCTCCATCGCCGTCCACTGCGTACACGTGGATGAGAGCGAGATCGAGCGGCTGGCGGAGAGCGGCACCTGGGTCACGCATCAGCCGCGATCCAACATGAACAACGGCGTCGGCGTCGCACCGGTGGAGAAAATGCTGGAAGCCGGCATAAAAGTCGGGCTGGGCAACGATGGCTTCTCCAACCAGATGTTCGCCGAGATGAAAGCGGCCTATTTCATACACAAGCTCGATCAGCGCGATCCCCGCGCGATGCCGGGCGATGTGGTGACACGGATGGCCTACGAGAACAACGCCCGGCTGGCCCGCGTCTTCTGGCCCGATCTGCACCTGGGCGAGTTGGCGACAGGCGCGGCGGCCGATCTGGTCTTCGTCGATTACCAGCCCACGACACCGCTCACAGCGGACAATCTGCCCTGGCACATCCTCTTCGGCGTCGAGGCATCGATGATCACCGCCACAGTCTGCGCCGGGCGCACGCTGATGCGCGATCGTCAGCTATTGACCTTGGACGAGGAGGCTATCACCGCCCGCTCGCGAGAATTAGCGACCCAAGTTTGGGAAAGGGTAGAAGATCAATAACCCCAAGTTCCCCAGTTGCCAATCTCGGTCAATAGAGTAAAATAGCTACACATCCCGCGCGAATACGTGAGAACGCAAATAATCCGAAGGAACCAATTCATAAGGAGGTCACCCCGATGTTAGTAAGAGACAGAATGAGCAAACCCCCGATCACGATACGCGAGAATGTCAGCGTGGAGGAAGCGCTGCGCTTGATGCACAGCGAGAACATCCGACGTCTCCCCGTCGTGGACAAGCAAGGCAAGATGATGGGCATCGTTTCGGAGCTCGACCTATTGAAGGTCTCGCCCTCACCAGCCACATCGTTGAGCGTCTACGAGATTCCCTACTTGCTCGCTAAAATTAAGATGAAGGATGTGATGACGGAAGACGTGGTCACCGTCACCGAAGATACACCGCTGGAGGATGCCGCTCGCGTCATGGCCGATAACAAGATCGGCGGGCTGCCCGTGTTGCGCGACGGCAAAGTGGTGGGCATGATCACCGAGACCGATATGTTCAAGACCTTCCTGGAAATGCTCGGCGCAAGACAGGAAGGCGTACGCCTCAGCGTGATGGTGCCGGAGGAAAAAGGGACACTGGCCAAAATCACGGGCAAAATCTCCGAGATGGGCATCAATATTATCGCACTCAGCACCATTATGGGAGAAGACCCCTCGACCTATCTGTTGACTATCCGGGTCGAAGAGGATGCCGACATAGACGCTCTAGTCGCGGCCATGGAAGAGATGGACCTGGATGTCAGGGACTCCCGCTTCTGCAAGCTGCCAACCTGTTAGCGGGCTCCGACTTTTCCCCCTCACCCAGCCTCTCCCCCAGGGGAGATGAGACAGCCGGACAAGCTCAGGGGAAGAATGTCGCAATTGCCCTAAAAACGCCCCCTCCCCAGTTCGGGGAAGGGGCGTTTTCACAAACGCAAATGAGAGAAAAAAACCTATGATAGATCCTCGACGTGCCGGGCGCTACGAACGCATCTATGCCCAACTGAAAGAGCTGATTGAGGGAGAGTCGCCAGGGTTGATCGCGGCGATGGCTACAATGTGCGCCGTACTACACCACAAGATGCCACACCATTTCTGGACCGGTTTCTACTTCGTGGCCCCCAATCAGGAGGAGGCACTCTACGTGGGACCATATCAGGGGACGGTGGCCTGCCAGGTACTGGAAGGGGGCGGCGTTTGCCTTCACTGCGCCCGCACTAAGGAACCGGTGGTAGTGCCCGATGTAGAGCAGTTCCCCGGTCACATCGCCTGCGACGCCCGCTCCAAGAGCGAAATCGCCCTACCGCTGCTCAAAGGTGATCAAGTGGTCGCCGTGCTGGACATCGATTCGGACAAAGCAGCGCAGTTCGACGAGGACGATATCGCGCCGCTGGAGAAGATGTTGAGCTTGCTGGAGCTTTTCTTGTGACGAAAAGTGAGGCAGAGGCCAAACAAAGCTTGTAATGACCTCTGTTCATGCTAGAATTCTCTCAGACCGTTCTTGTAATTCTCGGAAGGGTTTCTCATACTCAATTGCAGAGG
>CAZDYW010000516.1:0-2286 GCA_964509655.1 uncultured Anaerolineales bacterium | reverse complement strand
CTGGGCCAGAATGTTCAACCCCCTGGATCCGACGGATGCGACGGGGATAGCTGTCGCGCCGGGAACGGTGGTCAGGAGCCGCCGCTCAGCGGGGACGAGGGATTCATAGGGCCAGCGGGGCCGCCATCCCAGATGAGTGGCTATACCATCGAGCCGGTGGACGTGGATGGTCAGACCGTCTACGTGGTGAGGACCGGCAGCGGCGAAAGTGGCATCTACAGCGACATGGGCGACGCCGAGCGCTTTGGACAGGAACACGCCGATGAGCCGCTACCTGGCCTTTCGTTCGAGGAAGGAGACATCCCTCCAGCCGATCAGTCAGACGAAACGGTGCCCGATGAGCCGGGGGAACCCACGGGAGAAACAGGGAGTTGGTGGCCGACATTTCTAGGGCCGGATGATTCGGCCTCTGGTGCTTCGGACGAGTCGGCTGGTGGATCGGGAAGCTGGTGGATGTCCTTGTTTGGCTCCGATGGATCGGACGGCGATGCGTCAGATGATTCTGAAGATACGACGGGAAGCTGGTGGAATCTTTGGGCCGGAGAGCCAACATCGGGAGATGAGCAGGCAGACGCCGGCGATGATGATCAAGCCCCAATACCCCCAACGATCAACGCGGAAGATTCGAGAGAGGATGAGCAAGGGGAAGATCAACCGGATACACCTTCCTCTGCTCAAGATTCCGACGACTCGGAGTGGACAATAACGGTTCTTGCGACTGGAGAGAGTGTCCGCCCAGCCGCCTTTGACCGCTTGAGCCTAGTCAGTGTTTATGAGGGGAAGCTGAATCCTGCGCCGGGAACCCAAGGCAACCGGTCGAACGCAACCGGCAACGCCACCGACCCTGTTCTGCCGCACTCCGGCGAGTTCGTGCACGAGCAAACGCTGCTGCACATCCCTGGCCGTGGGCTGGATTACGCCTTCCATCTCACCTACCACTCGCAACTGATCTACGATGGGCCGCTGGGCTGGGGCTGGACACATAGCTACGACCGCCGCGTCGTGCCCACCGGCGGGGGCTCGCTGGCTCTCAAGACGGGCGGCGGACGCTTCGACGTCTACGCCTTCGACGGCGCCGACTTCACCCCACCGGCCGGGCGCTACACCGCGCTCGTCAGCGAGACGACCGGCATCACCATCACCGATCGCTATGGCGGCGTCGAAGGCTACCATCCACTCAATGGCTCCGCCGCCGAGGGTCTGCTGCGCACCTTGGCCGACCGGCACGGCAACGCGCTTCACTTCGCCTACGACGCTCAGGGTCGGCTGCAAACGGTGACCGACGCGCTGGGCCGCGACGTTACCTATAGCTATGCTTCGACTGCGCTCAGCACAGGCGATGGAAACGATCACATCACCGCCGTCACCGATTTCAGCGGGCGGGTGGTGACGCTCGATTATGATGCCAACGGGGATTTGGTCTCCATCACCACACCGGCTGTGGCTGGCACGCCGCACGGCAACGACTTTCCGCTGGGCAAGACCACGGCCTTCTCCTACACCTCTGGCTTCGACGACCAGCGGCTGAACCACAACCTGACCACCATCGTCGCGCCAAACGAGGTGGCCGATGGCTCGCTCACGCCGCGCACGATCAACACTTACGGCGAGGAGGGCTTCGCCTTTGACCGCGTGGTCAATCAGTCTTGGGGCGGCGGGCGGGCCAACAGTAGCGGCGTCCCCGCCGGCGGCGAGGTGACCCTGGCCTACACGACTACCATCGCGCCAGACGCGCCCGTCGGTGCCGCCAGCAAGACCATCATCACTGACCGGGGCGGCCACGTGACCCAGCTCTGGCACGACGGGGCCGGTCATCGCCTGCGCCAGCGCCGGGTGGTCGATGGGCAAACCCTGGTCACCGATCACACCTACAACGCCGATGGGCAGATGACCAGTGTCACCTATCCGGCGGGCAACCGGATCGAGTACACCTACGACGAGGAGGCCGCCGAGCGCTTCGCGCAGGGCAATCTGCTGGAGGCGCGGCGCGTGGCCGACGCCGAGCGCGGCTGTGAAGCTCCTTCGGCAGGCTCAGGACAGGTCGCCGGCTCCGCACTCTGTCCCGATCTGGTGACGTCCTACACCTACGAGCCCGACTTCCAGCAACTGCGGACCAGCACCAGTGCGCGCGGTCACACTGTCACCCGCACTCACGACGCCGAGGGCAACCTGGTGCGAGTGGATTTCCCAGATGTGACTGCTGGCCCGGCCGCGCCGCAAGCGGCGAGCGAGAGCTGGAGCTACAACGCTTGGGGCCAGCCGCTGACCTTCACCGACACGGAGGGG
>CAZDYW010000515.1:0-2288 GCA_964509655.1 uncultured Anaerolineales bacterium | reverse complement strand
CCCGCCTGGATGCTCTTGTAAAGGGCCTTTGTTTCTACAGTTGGCTCTACATCCAGTTCATCTGCCAGTATACGGCGACAGGTCTCGTACTGGATTAATGCCGCGCTACGTTGCCCGCTGAGGGCCAGCAGGTGCATCAATCGCCGATGAGCTTCTTCTTGCCATGGGTCGAGCATCAAAAGGCGTGTTGCAGCGTCTATGCCGGCGAGATACATATCATGCGTGATGTAATAGGCGATCAGCATATGGAGTGCGCGTAGTGTTGACTGCCTTGCTTGTTCTCGCTGTTCTAGCATCCAACTCTCGAAGGCCGGGGCGTTCGTGATGTAGAATCCAGTCAAGAAATCGCCCCCGTACAGTTCTACGGCTCTCTGCAAAGCGTCGGCTTGGGCATCGGTCGGCAACTTGGTTCCGCTGTCAGTCTCCATCAGACTGGGCCGAGCGGAGAAAAGGGATGGAATTGTGTCGAGGTGCTTCTGAAATTCTGCCACATCGAGCCAGTGGGGGGCTTGTAGGTTGAAGGAGATTGTATGGTAGTCAACTACCAGGAAAGATCCTAGTTGTCGGCGTAGATCCCAGAGCACAGTGCGCAGACTCGCTCTGGCGCGCTTTTCACTTGATTCTCCCCAGAGTAGGCCAATCAGGAACTCGCGGGTGTGAGGTTGCCCGCTGGTGGCCAGGTAGGCCAACAAGGCTGGTGATTTCCTAGAGGTGAAATCGGTCAGCCGAGATGCGCCTAATGTGATCCGCAGCCCTCCGAAGAATCTCATACGTAGTTCTTCGGTCAACGCTTCCATTTTTCGTGCTCCTGTGACGTTCTCATGACGGTAGACGAGTATAATTATAGCATATTTGGTAATTGGTGCTAAGTTGTCAGGCGCTTTCTCCTCTACTCCCCGCTATATCGCACCAAATGACGTTCAGTTCAGCGACAAAAAACCCCACATCAGGCAAGCTATTTCAATCTGGCTCTCCTCGAATTTGTGGGGTAAACAATTCCCAAACACGCTCTAAGGGGACGTGCCGTCCCCGTCTATGGGGTCAGAGCGATCTTAAATCTCAGATATGGGACGCGGACGGCACGTCCGCTTTGAGTCCCCACTAATCTGAGTAAAGCCGCCCTTTGGGGGTCTGAGTAGGTTGGAACAAGCGCATATCCTCAATATGTCGAGGGTTATTGAGGATATGCGCGAAGGTGGTGCGACATGATGGATCGGTTTAAGCTGAATCAAACTATAACCCGCATCGCTCGGAGTGGATCGCCGAGGGGGGGCGTTCCCGCCGTCTTGGTGATCATTCCGGCATATAACGAGGCCAAAAACATCGGGGCAGTAATCTCCGATGTGCGGCAACATGCCCCGTGCGCGGCTGAATCTTCAGCCGATATTCTGGTCATCGATGATGGCTCTACCGATGTCACCGCCACAGTGGCCCGCCGCAGCGGCGCTTATGTCTTATCCCTGCCCTATAACCTGGGTATTGGTGGGGCGGTCCAGGCGGGATTCAAGTTCGCGGTCAAGATGGGCTACTCATACGTGGTTCGGGTGGATGGCGACGGGCAGCACAGCGCGGCGCACATTCCTCGGCTCCTCGGCATGGTGCAGCGCGACGAGGCCGATGTGGTCATCGGTTCCCGATTCTGTCCCGGCTCCATCACCTACTGCCCGCCCTTGGCCCGCAAGTTAGGCATTCGCTTTTTCTCACTCTTGGCCTCGCTCATCACCGGTCAATCGGTCTACGATCCTACTTCCGGCATGCAGTGCTTGAACAAGCGGGCCTTGCAGGTGCTGGCCGGGCAGTATCCCCAGGATTATCCGGAGGTGGAAGCCCGCGTTCTGCTCCATAAAGCTCGGCTCCGAGTGGTTGAGGTGCCAGCGCGGATGCGCCCCCGCGCCGCTGGCAATTCCTCTATAACCAATCTCCGATCCATCTACTATATGCTCAAGGTCACCCTGGCCACTCTCATTGCAGCTTTGCGCCAAGAACCTCAGTATCTGTATTGGAAGGAGGATTGGGATGCAATTCTCACTGCAAGTATTGACGGTCTTGATCAGCCTGGTATTGCTGATCATTACTCTGGAGTTGGTGCGTAAGGGCCAGTTGCGGGAGGAGTATTCCCTTCTCTGGTTAATCGGCGCGGCGGTGGTTTTTTTCCTCTCGCTGTTCAAGGGCTCTTTGATCGTTCTGTCTGGCTGGCTGGGCGTCAAGTATGCCCCCTCGCTTCTGTTTGCCAAAAGTGCTCCATAAGATCATCGACAACGACGCGCTTTTTCGCATGCTCCATTTCA
>CAZDYW010000514.1:0-2288 GCA_964509655.1 uncultured Anaerolineales bacterium | reverse complement strand
TTTTTGTTGGTTGGTGTCGCTTATGCCAGTTTCGTTATGATGGGGTTGGCGGCCGGGTTGCTGGGTGTGGCCTGGCCCTCTATGCGCACCGCGTTCGGGCTGCCGCTGGACGCGGTGGGGGTGTTTATGTTCGCCTCCATGGTCGGTTCCATGTTTTCGAGCTTCAGCGGCGGGCTCGTGGCGTCGGCGATTGGCATCGGACCGCTCTTGGTCATCAGCGGCTTTGTGCAGAGCGCGGGCTTGCTGGGAAGTGGAATCGCGCCGGTCTGGTGGGCGATGGTGCTCTGCGGGTTGTTATCCGGCCTGGGCAACGGTGCCATGCACGCCGGGTTGAACATTTACTTCGCCGCCAATCACGACACGGGAAAGCTCACCTGGCTGCACGCTTGCTTCGGTCTGGGCGCTACCTTTGGCCCGATTCTCATCACGGCGCTCCTCGGCGCGGGCTATTCTTGGCGTTGGGGTTATGGCCTTGCCGGCGCCACCTTTGTTCTGCTGACGATCTGCTTCGCTTTGACCGCGCATCGTTGGCGAGGAACTGAGGAGGGAGCGGAGAGCGATCAGCGTCCCCAGACTCGCGCCAGCGCCACCTTGCAAAGCCCGGTCGTTTGGCTGAGCCTGGCTTTGTTCTTCGCCTACACCGGCGTGGAGACGACCGCCGGACAATGGGCTTACAGCCTTTTCACCGGCGCCCGTTCTGTGCCAGAGAGCACAGCCGGCCTCTGGGTCGGCATCTATTGGGGCGCTCTGACGCTGGGGCGCTTGATTCTGGGCGGCGTATCGGGCCGTCTGCGAGACAGTACGCTGTTACGAGTGAGCACGATCTGTGTCATCGGCGGAGCGGCTTTGATCTGGTTCCACGTGACCGATCTGCTCAGCTTCTTGGGGCTGGCGCTGATGGGCTTGGCGGAAGCGCCGATATTTCCCGTGCTTGTGTCCGACACCTCGCGGCGCGTCGGCGCCATGCACGCCAACAACACCATCGGCTTCCAGATAGCCGCGGCCAGTCTGGGAGGCGTGTCGCTCTCCGGTCTGACCGGTGTCCTGGCCGAGCGCATCGGCCTGGAGGTCACCGGTCCGTTCTTGCTCATCGCTGCTTTGATCCTGTTCGCGCTGCACGAGGCGACAATGCGCACAGCGAAGGAACCACACGTTTGCTGATTCACCATTCACAGAGGAGATTTTATGCCCTTTCACTTTGAGCTTCAATCCACCGATGGACGCGCCCGCGCTGGGCTGATCAATACCCCGCACGGCGATGTGCCCACGCCGGTCTTCTGCCCGGTCGGCACCCACGCCACGGTCAAGGCGGTCTCGCCCCGCGACTTGCACGACCTGGGCGCGACGCAGATTCTGGCTAATTCCTATCACCTCCACCTGCGCCCCGGCGATGAGCTGATCGCGCAAATGGGTGGCTTGCACCACTTTATGGACTGGGATGGCCCCATCCTCACCGATTCCGGTGGCTATCAGGTTTTCAGCTTGGCCCAACGCCGCAAGATCGACGACGACGGCGTGACCTTCCGTTCCCACATCGACGGCTCGAAGCAGCGCTTCACGCCGGAGAGCGTCATCGCCATCCAGGAGAATCTGGGCGCCGATTTTATCACCTGTCTCGACGAATGCGCCGACCCGCTCGACTACGAGTATAATCTGGAGGCGCTGGAGCGCACGCACGCCTGGGCCGAGCGCTGCAAGGCCGCCAAGTCACGCTCAGATCAGGCGCTCTTCGGCATCGTCCAGGGCGGCACTTTTCTGGATCTGCGCGAGCGCTCCGCCCGCTTCCTCACCAGCGTGGGATTCGATCACTACGCCATCGGCGGCTTGAGCGTGGGGGAGAAGAAGGGCCAAATGCACACCATCCTGGAGCTGATGGACGATCTGCTGCCCCGCGACCGGGTGCGGTATCTGATGGGAGTCGGCACACCGGTCGATCTGGTGGAGGGAGTGGCGCGGGGCGTCGATATGTTCGACTGCGTGCTGCCCACGCGGATGGCGCGCAACGGCGGCGCGCTCACCCGCGCCGGGCGGCTCAACATCCGCAACGCTCGCTTCGCCGACGATCCGCGCCCGCTGGAGCCGGGCTGCACGTGCTACGCCTGCACAAACTTCAGCCGCGCCTACCTGCGCCACTTGAACAAATCGAACGAGATATTGGGCCATCAACTGATGACCATCCACAACTTGCACGTGATGTTGACCATCGCGAGGGAGCTGCGCGAGGCGATCCTGGAGGGCCGCTTTCAGGCCTACCGCGAGGCCTTCTGGCAAGAGAGTCCCCTCTCCCC
>CAZDYW010000513.1:0-2288 GCA_964509655.1 uncultured Anaerolineales bacterium | reverse complement strand
GCCGAAAACTCTCAGCGTCTCGCTATGAATTTTCCCCGCCCCGTGCGTCCGGTGAAGCGCCCCTCTCGATAAATGACGCGCCCCCTGGAAACAGTCGCCTTGACCCGCCCCCGGATTTTCAGCCCCTCGTAGGGCGTGTAGCCCGCCAGATAATGAAGTCCATCGGCGGAGAGCGTGCTCGTCGGCGTCGGATCGTAGACCACGATGTCGGCGTCGGAGCCGGGCAGCAACGCGCCCTTGCGCGGCCATAAGCCCCAGAGCCGGGCCGGATTCGCGGCGAGCAACTCGCTCAGATCGAGGAGCGTCAGGTGGCCCCGTGGCAAATCCGTGGCGATCTCCTCCGCCACACCATAGGTGTACATCAAAGGCAGCAGCGTCTCCATACCCGGCAGCCCCCCCGGCGTCTGGGTGAAGTCGTCCTGCGCGATTTTCTGCTCCTTGGTGTAATCACAGTGATCGGTGACGATAAAGTCCACCGCGCCCGCCTCGACCAGTGCCCACAGCCGGTCCAATTCACCGGCGGCGCGCAGGGGCGGCTGGAGGATGTAACGCCAAGGTTCTGGCCCCTCGTAGCGGGAACGGTCCAACAGGAGGTACTGGGGACATGTCTCGCACGAGACCGGCTGACCGTCATCGCGTGCTTCCGCCACCAGCGCGACGGAGCGGGCGGTGGAGCAATGGCAGATGTGGACCGGGCAACCGGCGGCCTCGGCCAGGAAGAGCACACGCCGAATGGCCTCCTGCTCGGCCAGCGCGGGGCGCGAGCGACCGTGATCGCGCCAGCCATTCTCACCGGCCTCGACCAGCGCCGCCGTCTGGGCGGTGACCAGATCGTCGTTCTCGCAGTGGACCAGCGGGCGAAGCCCCAGATCGGCGCAAGCCGCCATCAGCCGCAGGATCGTGGCGTCATCGGCGTAGTAGTTGGGCCTGTAGGTGGTGTAGAGCTTGACGCTGGGCGTGCCCATCTCCGCCAGCACGGCGAGCTCATCCTCGTGGCCCGGCGGCAGGTCGGTGACCATCACGTGGAAGGCGTAGTCGATCACCGCATCCTCGGCCTCCGTCAGGCGCGTCTCGACCGCCTCGCGCAGTGTTTGGCCCGGAAACTGGGTGGCGAAATCGACCACGGTGGTGACGCCACCGCAGGCCGCGGCCCGCGTGCCGATTAGCCAGTCATCCGGTGTCTTGTAGAGGCCGGTGTCGAGCTGGATGTGGGTGTGGGCGTCGATGACGCCGGGCAACACGTAGCAACCCTCGGCCTCCACCACGCGGGTGTCGTGGGCCACGGGCAGCCCGCGCCCGATGGCCTTGATACGCTCCCCCTGGGCCAGCAGATCGGCCTCTATTACTCCTTGCGGCGTGACCAAGGCGCCGCCTCGAACGAGCAAAGTTGCGCTTGATGTCTGTCTCATTTTTGCACCTCAAATCTCTATCCAGATCGGTTCTCGATGTTCAAACTTCGCCAAGTGCTTGAAGCCCACCGCCTTCGCCATATCCAACGCCACGTCGATGTCGGCGCCGACGGCCTCGGGTTTGTGGGCATCGGAGCCGATGGTGAGGATCTCACCGCCGAGCTCACGGTACCAGCGCAGAATCTCCAGCGAGGGACAAGGCTCTGGCTGCCCCCTGCGCAGCGGCGAGGTGTTGATCTCAATGCCCTTGCCCCGCTCGATCACGGAGCGCAGAGCGGCGCGGATCATATCGGCGTAGGGGCCGGGGCCGTCGTAGGGCTTGCCGAACTTACGGGCGTCCCGCTTGACCAGGTCAAGATGCGCCAACACGTCGAAGTCCCCCTCGGCGGCCAGCCGGACCACCTGCTGGAAATAGGCCTTGTAGGCCTGGCGCAGCGGCTGCTCGAAGAAAGGCTCCTTCCAAGCCGCTTGCATGCCGACCGCGTAATGGGCCGAGCCAAGCACAAAATCGAAATCGCCGACGGCGAGCGCGGCAGCGACCTCCTGGGAAAAGATGTGTGGCTCACCTGCCTCGATGCCTCTCCGGACGATCAGCCTACCGGCGTAGCGCTCGCGGCAGCGCTCGATGGCCTTCAGATACTCGTCAGGGCGGAATCCTCCTGGATCGTGGGGCCCGAAATCCAGGTGGTCGGTGAAAGCGATCTCGCTTATCCCACGCGCGATGGCCGTCTGGCATGTGGCCTCCATCGCGGCGTCGCTGTCACAGGAAAATTGAGAGTGAACGTGGTAATCTGCGTTATGTTTTGTCATATCCCGCTTATTTTACACCGCCTCACGGGTTTGGACAACGGCTTGCCCTGTGCTACAATGAAACAGAGT
>CAZDYW010000512.1:0-2301 GCA_964509655.1 uncultured Anaerolineales bacterium | reverse complement strand
ACTTGCAACTTGCAACTTGCAACCTGCAACCTATCCTCCCGGCCCTGCCACTCGGCCGACCATCGACTTGAGCCGCCAGTAACGCTTGGTCATAATCACGGTTTTTGTCGTCTGTCGCGCCACCCGCTCCGGGATGGAGCCGAAGATGCGCTGCTCGAACAGACCCTCGCCGGTCGCGCCGATCATCAGCAAGTTGCAGTCCTCGGCCGCCTCCACGATGCCCGTCACCACGTCGTCGGAGCGCTCGATGCGTTTCTTCATGGGATACTCATAGTGCCCGGCGAGGCTGGTCAGGAGCCGCTCGGCGCGGGCCATCTCCACGTCGCTGACTTGCTCGGCCACGATGTGCAGCAGCGTGATGGAGGCCTGCTCGCCGGTCTCCGCGTTGAAATCCCGCGCCTGTGAGATCGCCAGATCGATCGCCAGCTCGGCGTGCGGGCCACCGGCGGTGGCGACCATGATGCAGCGCGGACGCTCGCGCTTGCGGAAGCGCACCACTGCCAGGTCACAAGGCGGATTCTTCGCCACCAGATCGATCACGCTGCCGAAGGCCGCCTCCGGCGTCTCAGTGTAACCGGGCCAACTGAGTAACATCAAATCAGCGGCCCGCTCGCGGGCCGTCTCCAAAATCGCGCTGGGGATCGTGCGTCCCAGGCGGATCATGGTATGCACCGGCACATCGCGCTGCTGCGCTTCGTCGATCACAGTCTCCAGGATTGGCTTGCCCTGCTTGAGGAAATACCGCCCGTCCGTGATGCCCAACTGGCGCGGCACGCGCACCACGTGGAGCGCGAAAACCTCGCCGCCCCGATCTTGCGCCACCGCCGAGGAGAGGATGCCCAGCAGCCGTCCCTGTGTGGTGTTGGCGACCGGAATGAGGACGGAGTAATCGGCCACTGCCACGATCTCCTCGTGGACGATGCGCACCGGCTCGGCCATCGCCGGGGCGCGGGCGGCGTAGACCACGTAGAAAAGCGTGCCCAATGCGACCCAGATCAGCGTCGTGTACCAGGCGATGGGGCTGAGGTTGAACAGGTAGACGGAGAGGAATAACTGGGACACGAGCCCCAGGATCGGGAGCAGGGGCACGAGGGGCGCCTTGAACGGTCGTTCGATGTCCTTGCGACGCCGCAGGGAGATCATCGCGATGTTGACCATCACGAAGAGCAGCATGAAGATGATGCTGGCCGCGCTGGCCACGTCCTGAATCGGCAGCAACAGCGCCATCAGAATCACGAGTGCGCCGGAGAAGAGGACGGCCCAATGTGGCGTGTGGCGGATGGGATGAACCTTTCCGAAGAAGTCCGGCAGATCGCGATTGCGCCCCATCGCGAATGAGATGCGCGATGAGGAGTAGAGCGTGGCGTTGAGGGCGGAGAGGGTGGAGACCACGCCGCCGATGAGCATTAGGATCTTGCCGTAGGGGATCAGTTGATTGGCGGCCTCGACAACGGCCTGCTCGGCGTGCTCGCCCAGGAACTGCCAGGTCGGGATGCCGTTCGGTGCCTGGATTGCGCCCAGCAGCACCGATGCCACGACCAGGTAGATGATGACCACCACGCCGATGGAGATGAAGATGGCACGTGGGATGTTGCGCCCCGGATCGATCACCTCCTCGCCGGATTGGGTGACGATCTCGTAGCCCTCGAAGGCGATGGCGGTCAGCCCCATAGCGGTGAAGACGCCCCCCATGCCGTTAGGTAGGAAGGGGATGAACTCCTGGGGCCAATGGGGCCGATTGGCGAGCGCTTTCAGGCCGAAGAGGACCAGGATCAGCAGGATGACGACCTTGGCCAAGGTGAGGATGCTGCCCACGCGGCCCGTCTCCGCAGCGCCCCGGAAATTGACGTAGGTGAAGATGGCTGCGGCGAACACGGCCAGCACGAGCCCCAGCATCGCCTCGGAGAGCCCGAACGGCGCGATCCCGGCCAACATCAAGAGGCGTGCGCTGAAGGAGCCGAAGCCCAATGAGTAAAGGCTGCAAGCGATGGCCTGGGCGAACCAGGACATCCAGCCGCTGAGGAAGCCGAAGTAGGTGGAGAGCCCCTCGCGTACCCAGGCGTAGCCGCCGCCGGCCTCCGGCATGGCAGCGCCCAGCTCAGCATAACTGGCGGCGGTGAAGAGCGCGATCACACCGTTGAGGAAAAAGGCCAGTAGAAGCGCGGGGCCGGCCTGCCCGGCCGCCAGCCCGGTCAGCACGAAGATGCCCGCGCCGATCATCGCTCCGACGCCGATCATTGTGACATCGAAGAGGCGCAAGTCGCGGGTGAGAGTTACTTTTACAGTCGAGTTGTTTTTCAT
>CAZDYW010000511.1:0-2302 GCA_964509655.1 uncultured Anaerolineales bacterium | reverse complement strand
TGTCAAGCCTTTGGAGATGGTAATATGATCATTCAAATAACCGATCTAGTGAAGCGTTACGGCGACGTGGCGGCGGTGGATGGCCTCTCCTTCTCGGTCGAGCGCGGCGAGCTCTTCGGGCTGCTGGGACCGAACGGAGCGGGCAAGACGACTTCCATCCGCATCATCATGGACATCCTTCAGCCCGATGAGGGCGAAGTTGCGATCTTGGGACGGCCACCCGGCAAGGCCAAGGATCGCGTGGGCTACCTGCCGGAGGAGCGCGGGCTTTACCGTGACCTCAAAGTGCTCGACACGCTGGTCTATCTGGGCGAACTGAAGGGCGTCCCCCGCTCCGCCGCCCGCGAGCGAGCGATGGCGCTGCTGGAACGGGTGCGCCTGGACGATTGGGCCGAGCGCAAGGTGAAGGACCTCAGCCGCGGGATGCAGCAGCGGCTCCAGTTCATCGCCAGCTTGATCCACGACCCGGAGGTGATGATCCTCGACGAGCCCTTCCAGGGACTGGACCCGGTCAACACCGAGCGCCTCAGGGACTTCGTCGACGAGCTGCACGAGGCGGGCAAAACCATCGTCCTCAGCACGCACCAGATGAACCTGGTGGAGGCGCTCTGCGACCGCATTTTGCTCATCAACAAGGGACGCGCTGTGCTCTACGGCCCGCTGGAGGAGATCAAGCGCCAGTATGCGCCCAACACCATCCGCCTGCGCACCCCCGACGAGCTACCCGATCTGCCGGAGCTAAAGACGGCGGAGTTTGATGACGGCGCCTTCAACGTGACACTGGCCGAGGACGTGAGCCCGCAGGCGGTGCTGAGCGCACTCGTGGAGCGCGGCGTGGAAATTCGCTCCTTTGAGGTGGCATCGGCGCCGCTGGAGGACATCTTTGTAGCTGCGGTGAGCGGCGAGGAGGAATGAGGCATGAACTGGCGTAAGGTCTGGGTGGTAGCGCGACACGAATACGTGATCAACGTGAAGCGCACCGGCTTTATTATCATGACGGCCATCCTGCCCCTGCTGGGGATCGTGGGGTTGTTGTTCGC
Source organism: uncultured Anaerolineales bacterium (assembly GCA_964509655.1). Taxonomy (GTDB): domain Bacteria; phylum Chloroflexota; class Anaerolineae; order B4-G1; family B4-G1; genus CAZANJ01. The sequence continues at coordinate 1,262 of CAZDYW010000511.1, read as the reverse complement.
CACGCTTTTCTCCGGGCAGGCTCAGCAGATCGGTGACTTCTTCGAGCAGCAGTTCGAGGTGGGCGACAAGCCCATCGGCGTGGTCGATCACTCCGGCTACTTCTTCCCCATATTGCCGGAATATGAGGATGATTTTCTGTCCTACGAGAGCGAGGCCAAAGCCGAGGAGAGTCTGAAGGCCGAGGAAATCTCGAAGGCGATGCTGATCGGCGAGGACTACCTTGAGAGCGGTGAGATCACCGTGCTCAGTCTGGGGAGCGGGTTCGACGCGGCAGCGGTCAGCGATTCATCCAGAGTGCAATCCTTTCTCGTCGATCACTTGCTGAAGGATCAGGTCGATCCGGTGCTCCGGCGTCGGGTGGCCGATCCGATGAAGGTGCAGCCGCGCGTGCTCTCCAGCGGCGGCGAGACGCGGGGCGAGGGCACTTGGGGCTTCATCTTCACCTTCGTCGTGCCCTTCATCCTCTCCTTCTTCTTGATCATGACCGTCTTCACCTCGTCGGGTTATCTGCTGCAAAGCGTGGCCGAGGAGAAGGAGAGCCGCGTGATCGAGATTGTCGTCTCGTCGATTCTCCCGATGGAGTTGATGGCCGGGAAGGTGATCGGCCTGGGAGCGCTGGGACTGACGCAGGTGCTGGTCTGGCTGATCAGCGCGGTGGGCTTCAGCGGCGGGGCGGTGGCTCTGCTGGCCGTCGTGGGAGCGTTCAGTCTTCCGCTGCGTGCGATGCTCCTGGGGGCGGTCTACTACGCGCTGGGCTACACGCTCTATGCCATCCTGATGGCCGGGGTAGGGTCGCTGGGCACGACTATGCGAGAGAGCCAACAACTGGCGGGGATTTTCTCCTTCTTCGCCGCCGTGCCCTACATGCTCAGCGGCTTTCTCTTCGCTGCGCCTAACATGCTCATCGCGCGTATCTTGAGCTTCTTCCCGCTCACCGCGCCGACGATGATGATGCTGCGTTTGCCGATGGCGGAGGTGCCCTGGATCGACGTGGTTGGCAGTATCCTGATGCTGGTCATCTCGCTGCCAGCGGCGCTGTGGGTTGGCGGGAAGCTGTTCCGCGTAGGGTTGCTCATCTATGGCAAGCGGCCCACGCTGAAGGAGATTTGGGGTATCTTGCGCGGGTAGGGCAATCGCTTTTGTTTGCCAATCGTGGTAGAATAGCCTCCGGTGTGACTTCCCAGACGGGTACTGGCTAAGAGGGGGATATGATTTTTGACCATCAAAATCGGTAATAGCATCCCTCACCCGCTCCCGCTGG
>CAZDYW010000510.1:0-2303 GCA_964509655.1 uncultured Anaerolineales bacterium | reverse complement strand
AAAAAATCCAGCGCCGGCTCTTCAGGCCGGTGCCTAGAGATGGAAGCTTTTTAATCGGAGTAAGTGATGATAATTACAATAGCAAGCGGCAAGGGCGGCACAGGCAAGACGACCGTGGCCGTCAATCTGGCGCTGAGTATAGCGGCAGAGCGCGATAATCCAACGGACAATCCGTTATTATTCCTGGACTGTGACGTGGAGGAACCTAACGCCGCCCTCTTTCTCAACCCCACCATCGAGGAGCGGCGCGAGGTGGGACAATTGATCCCCAAGGTGAATTTGGAGACCTGCATCTACTGCGGACAGTGCGCCGAAGTCTGCCAGTTCAACGCTATCGCCGTGGTGGGAGAGAAAGTGCTGGTCTTCCCCGAACTATGCCACGCCTGCGGTAGCTGCGCCCTCAACTGCCCGGTCGAGGCCATCGACGAGGAACTGAACGTGACGGGCATCATCGAGCGGGGGCGCAACGGCTTAATCGAGTTCGCTCAGGGGGAGATGAACGTGGGCGAGGCGATGGCCGTGCCCATCATCCATCAACTGAAACAGTGGGTCATTCCGGACGCCTCCGAGATCGACGACCGCGTTGTGCTCCTGGACGCGCCGCCGGGTAACACCTGCCCCGTCGTGGAGGTTATGCAAGGAGCAGACTTTGTGCTGCTGGTCACCGAGCCCACCCCGTTCGGACTGCACGATCTGCAAATGGCGGTGGAGGTGGCCCGCGATGAGCTGGGCTTACCCGTCGGGGTGGTCATCAACCGGGAGGGAGTGGGTGACCAAGGAGTAGATGAATACTGTGAGGCCGAAGACATCCCCATCCTGATGCGCATCCCCATAGAGCGGCGCATCGCCGAAGCCTACTCGGACGGGATACCGCTGGTAGAGGTGCTGCCGGAGTATAAAGAGCGATTCCGACAACTGTACAACTCCATCGAACAGCTATTGACAGGCAAAGGAGAGGACGGTCAATGAAACAGTTAGTAATCCTCAGCGGTAAGGGCGGCACGGGCAAGACCACCATCGCGGCCGCGCTGGCCCACCTGGCCTCCCAGGAAATACCCGTCGTCCTGGCGGACGCCGACGTGGACGCGGCGAATCTGGAGTTGGTGCTGGAGCCCACGAAGCAGGAGTCGCACGACTTCGTCAGCGGGCAAATAGCCGTGATCGATCAGGAGGCTTGCACCGCCTGCGGTCGATGCGCCGAGGTCTGCCGCTTCGACGCAGTCATCACTCAGGCCACCCAATCCCAAGCCCTACCCACGTACACCGTAGAGCCCCTATCCTGCGAAGGCTGCGCCTCCTGCTACTACCAATGTCCAGAGGACGCAATCCACATGGAAGAGCAACTGGCCGGGCGCTGGTTCCGCTCCGATAGCCGCTTTGGGCCGCTCTTCCACGCCCACCTCTTCGCTGGGCAAGAAAATTCCGGCAAGCTGGTCACCTTGGTCAAGCAGCAAGGACGCTTGCTGGCCTCGGATACCGATGCCAAGCTGCTTCTGGTCGATGGACCGCCAGGTATAGGCTGCCCCGTCATCTCCGCCAGCGCGGGCGCGGATATGGCGCTGCTGGTGGTGGAACCAACAGTCTCCGGTGCGCACGATCTGGAGCGCGTTCTCGCTACCACGGAGCACTTCGGCGTGCCGGCCTTGGTGGTGATCAACAAAGCCGACCTGAACCCCAAGCGCTCCGATGACATCGCGGCCTACTGCACAGAACGAGACGTCGAAGTGGTAGGGCGCGTGCCCTACAACAATATCGTCACAGAAGCGATGGTACAGGGCCAACCGGTGACAGCTTACACAAACGGCCCGGTGCGCGAAACGCTGCAAAAGGTCTGGGATCGCGTCCGGGCTCGCCTCGAATTATAACGAGAAACCAGGTTTGTGCCGCTACGCCTAACAAACCTGGTTTCTTACCTCGAACTAGATCAACCCCAGCTTCTCCCCACCCTTCTTAAAGGCCTGGATGGCCGTATCCAGTTGATCCTGCGTGTGCTCGGTGCAAAGCTGCACCCGGATGCGGGCCTTGCCACGGGCCACCATCGGGTAGACGATGGGCAGCACGTAGAGGCCCTCGCCCCACACGAAATCGGCCAGCGCCTTGGCCATCTTGCTCTCGCCGCACATAATCGGCACAATGGGCGTCTCGCTGTGGCCGGTGTCGAAGCCCAACGCCTTCATCTGGTCGAGGAAATAATCCCGATTCTCCCAAACCCGCTCGACGCGCTCAGGGTGCTTCTCCATCACGTCGATGGCCGCGATGGTGGCCGCCGCCACGCCGGGGGGCAGCGCGCCGCTCAGCAGCCA
>CAZDYW010000509.1:0-2304 GCA_964509655.1 uncultured Anaerolineales bacterium | reverse complement strand
AATCCAAGCCATATCCGCTGGATTTAGCAATCCAGCGGGAGCGATGGAGGTGAGCTATTACTTCCAGTCCATAATAGAGGTGGAAAATATGTTCGCGAAAGTTTCGTTACTACCGCTGATAATAACTATCGGGCTGATCACAGGCTGTGTCGCCGGAACCGCCACTCCGCGCAGCACCGCATCCCCCTCTCCGACCATCATGCCGACAGATACGAGCACAGTGCCACCCTCGCCCCGGCCAACTGAGCAGCGCCCGCCCGCGATAGAAGAACAGGCCACGCCGATGCCTGTGCAGATGGCCCGCGCCGATCTCGCTCGTCGTCTGAACACCGACATCGACCTTATCGAAATCGTGGACGTGAGCACACGAGCACCGGACCCGGCTGAGATGCCATGTCTCGCGGAAGGCACCGTCCCAGAAAGGGTGTGGAGGGGATTGGAAGAAGTGGAGTGGATCACGCTCTCGGTCAAAGGCAACCAGCATCACTACCTGGCGTGGGGAGAAATGGTCATTTACTGTGAGGAGCAAAAGATGAGCAACAAACGAAGCTTGTACCAAAGGGCCGTCGTGACCAAGGTGCTGCTATCGCTCGCGCCGGGATCACTCACCGATGTGACCTTCACATCCACCGTGTCAGTCAACCCATCAGTCGCAGTCATCGGGATGTTGACGTAGACGGTCAAAGTGTCGGAACCCCCGGCGCTCAGAGCGCTAATGGCCTTGGAAGAAGTGCCAGCACCCCAAGCGTTGCCACTTAGATTCACATCGAAAGTGTCGCTGACGTTCCCCCTATTGCGCACCGTTAGCGTGTGGCTCACGACCGCGCCGGGCCTGCCGGAGCGGATTGCAGTCGGTGGCATTACCTCCACGTCGTAAGTCGCAGGCGCCGCGAGCGCGGTCGTCGTCAACGTGCTGCTTGCCGATTGAGCAGGATCGCCCACCGATGTGAGGGTCACGTTCGCCGCATCGGTCGCTCCCGTCGTTGCGGTCAGAGGGATGCTGACGCCCACCGCCAAAGTATCGGTGACGCCGACATCCAATGGCCCAATGGAAGCCGCCGAGAGCTTCGTCTCCCAAGCATTGCCGCTCACAGTAACCCCGAACGTATCGCCAGCGCTGCCCGTGTTGCTCACCGCGAGCGTGTAGGTCACGACCGTGCCGGATGTGCCGGAGAGTGTCGCCGTCAGCGGCGCCAGCTCCACACCGTACTCATTTGAGGGGAGTTCCATCGATGTCGACAACGCGCTCATAGCGTCGATCCGGCCCCAGCCCAGATACTCGTCCCAACCGGGATACGCCCCCTGATTAACGTCGAGCGCGGTCGTGGTTATCACCTCGGACACTTGCACCGCCGTCAGATCGGGACGAGCGCTCCACATCAAGCCCGCCAGCCCGGCGACGTGAGGGGCAGCCATCGACGTGCCCGATTGGCTGAAGTAATCGCCGCGATAGCCGGTGCTGTAGATGCTCTCACCCGGCGCCGCCACGTCCACCTGCGCCCCGTGGTTGGAGAAGGAAGCCCGTTGGTCGCTCTGATCCGTGGCCGCTACCGCCAGCACATGCTCGCAGGCGGCTGGGTAGAGCACCTCACCGCCGTCATTACCGCTGGCCGCCACCACCACCGCCCCGTGAGCGTGAGCGTAATCCACCGCCTGCTGCAACGTCTCCGATGACGGCTCCCCGCCCACGCTGAGGTTGATGATCCTCGCGCCGTTGTCCACCGCGTAGATGATACCCTGGGCCAGATCGGAGTACCAACCGTCGCCGCTGGCGTCCAGCACCTTGACCGTCATCAGCCGCGCGCCGCCGGCCATCCCCGCGATGCCCACGCCGTTGTCGATTCGCGCCCCGGCGATGCCGGCCACGTGGGTGCCGTGGCCATGGTCATCGACGACGTTGTTATCCTCGCCTGGCACGAAGTCCTCCCCGTCCCATTCGTGATAGAAACGCCAGCCCCAGAAGTCGTCCGGTTTGCCATTTCCATCGTCGTCGATGCCGTTATCGGGTATCTCGCCCGGATTAGTCCACAGATTTTCGGCCAGATCCTCATGGTCGAGCATGACGCCGGTGTCGATCACGGCGATGATGACGTCCGGCGTGCCGGTGATGACGTCCCAGGCGGCCGGCGCGTCGATCTTGGCCGGGCCCCATTGGTTGTCCCAGCCGGGGTCGTTTGGGATGAGAAACCCGGTTTCTGAGAGAAACCGGGTTTCTATGGTATGGACGGCATAGTCAAGCTCGGCGAAGGCCACGTTGGGGTCCTGGCGCAGCACTTCCAATGCGGCGCATTCCTGGCCGACCGG
>CAZDYW010000508.1:0-2308 GCA_964509655.1 uncultured Anaerolineales bacterium | reverse complement strand
AGCCGGGCGACTATATCGGCCAGGCCCAACTCCACTGTGCGCTCCACCACCTCCATGCCCCGATAGGCGTAGGGCAGATCGCGCACGGTGTCGATGATTTGCCGTCCCTCGCCGGAGACGAAATTGAGCTCGAAGTGGCGCTCCTGCTCCACCTCGATCACCGAGACGACCCCTTTGACGTGGGGGAAGGTGTAGCCGCCTCCGTGGGGCAGGATATTGGCCGCGCGTAGTCGATCATAGAGGCCCAGCCGCCGCGCCCGTTCCCCCAACCCCAGTAGCTCAATGACTTCGTCGGAGAGATTGGGGCGTCCCCGCACCAGATAGGCCGGCAGGTGAGCTTGAAGGGTCAGCGGGAAGATGGGTTCCTCTTCCTCTCGCACCACGTAGATGCCCAGCGCCATCTCGTTCATATTTACCAGCCCTTGATGGGTCTCGTTGCTGTAGACTGTCGGGTCGTCGAACAGCCGCTGGGCGACCAGCAGCCGCCGCTTCAGGGAGAAGTCATCCACCCAACGGAAGAAGTCGGCATAATCCCTGGCAGCCTGACCGGTGAGGATGCGCAGCGGACCGAAGGGCGTTTCCAAAAGCTCTGACTTGCGTCGCAGCGCCTCACTCCGATCCCAATACAGCCCGTCGCCCCAGCGAGTCTCGCCCCGCAGCTCGCTGCCGGAACCGTGGATCACGAAGGCGTAGGGGAGAAAGTCGTCATCGCTCAGCGAGGTGGTCTTGAAGATAGTGATGAAATGATTGCTCTTCCCAAAGTCCCATTCGACCGGCACATCGTTGATGTGGAGTTCCACGGAACGGAGCGCCCGCACACGCTGTAGAAACTCATCCCGCCCCGGCAGCCGGTCGATCCCTCCCACTATCATGCCGCAACAGTTGGGCTTGAGATCGAGGATGATCAGCGGCTGCTGCCCATCCCCCCAAGTGATCCGCCCGCCGTAGCCAAAGCCGCTCTGCCAGCGGGCTTCGTTGCGCGTCACACTCAGGTCAGGCGCAGCGATAAAAGTGGCGTCAGGCTTCAGACCCAGAGCCTCTTGAGCCAGGTGTATCTTGGCCAAACCATACTCCATATTGGTCAAGCCCAGACGCGCCCCGCTGTCGTCCAGCCCGGTGGAGAAAAGATGCTCTCTGGCGCGATGGAGCAACGCTTTCTCATCCATAATGTTCTCCTTGCTTGGGTTTCAGGTTTCAGGTTGCGGGTTGCCATTCATCATTCGCTATTCGCCATTCGTCATTCGCCGACTACTTCGATGCCCGCGCCCTCTACTACCTCGCCGATGATCCAGTAGGGGTGATCGGCTTCTTCGAAAAGGGTGATAAACGCCTCCAGTTTCTCCGGTGGAATGGCGACCAGCAGCCCCCCCGAAGTCTCCGGCGTGTAGAGTAGCTGCTGTACCTCCTCCTCGATGCCCGGCGCGAAGGTGACCGCGTGTTCGTAGGCGCGTTCGTTATCACAGGTGCCGCCCGGAAAGAGCCACATGTCGGCGTATTCCTGCGCTCCATCCAGGAAGGGGATCTGCTCCAGGTGGAGACGCAGTTGCACGCCGCTTTTTTCCGCCATCTCCACGCTATGGCCCAACAGCGCGAAGCCGGTCACGTCGGTGACGGCGTGGACGCCGATCTGCTGGGTCAACTGGGCCGCTTGGCGGTTGAGCTTCTTCATGTTCCTGACCGCCGCTTCTATATGGGCCGGGGCGGCCATATCCGCCTTGAGCACGGTGGTGATGATGCCCACGCCCAGCGGCTTGGTCAGCGCCAACAGGTCGCCGGGGCGGGCCGCGCCTTTGGTCCATACGCGGTTGGGATGCACAAGGCCCATCACCGAGAGGCCGTACTTGGGCTCTTCGTCGTCCACCGTGTGGCCGCCCGCAAGCACGCCGCCGGCCTCGACCACCTTCTCCGCGCCGCCGCGCAGAATCTCGCTGATGATTTCCGGCGGCAGATCCGGCGGGAAGCCGCAGATGTTGAGCGCCAGCGTGACCTCGCCGCCCATGGCGTAGATGTCGCTCATGGCGTTGGCGGCAGCGATGGCGCCGTAATCGTAGGGATCATCGACGATGGGCGTGAAAAAATCGACCGTCTGGATGATGGCTAGCTCGTCGCTGATTTTGTAGACAGCGGCGTCGTCGCTGACCGCTAGGCCCACCAGCAGATCGGGATATTTTTCGGCTGGGAATAGGTCTCGCAGCGGGCGCAGAACCTGCGCCAGGGTCTCAGGACCCATTTTGGCCGCTCAGCCGGCCGCGCTGGTCAGCGCTGTCAGACGTATCTGCTCGCGCGTCATAAACCTCCTGCTCTCTAA
>CAZDYW010000507.1:0-2309 GCA_964509655.1 uncultured Anaerolineales bacterium | reverse complement strand
CTTGCACTCGTGGAAATACTCGGCCTCCACCTGCACTACACCGTCATCTTCCTCGTGGCCTACGTGAACCTCTGGGCGCTGCTCGCTTTCTGGAGAGAGCGCCGCTGGGCCGAGTTGCGCCGCTGGCTAATCGCGCAGGCTGGGGTGGGCCTCGCCTGTGCGCCCTGGCTGATCGCAGTGCTTCTCAGCGGCCTATCCTTCCAGTCACGAGCGGAAGCCGGTATGAGCCTCGCGGAGCCCTTTCCCCTAGATCAACTGCTCAGGCAAGTCTGGGCCTTTCACCTGACCGGTATGGCCGGGGCCTGGGAGCGCCCCGCTATGCGGCTGCTGGCGATAATCATCGCCGCGCTACTGCTTTTGCTGATTATCCTGCGACTGAAATCGCCGCGCACCCGCCGGACGACCACGGCGTTGACCGCCCACTGGCTGATCCCGCTGAGCGCCGCGCTTCTCGTCTGGATCGTGCGTCCCTTCTCCCACCCCCGCTACCTCATACTCTTCACCCCCGGCTTGACCCTCATGACCGCCTGCGTTATCCAAGATAAGTCGGGGTGCCAATCCAGCCTGTGTAGTAATTCGCAATTCACAATTCGTCATTCGCTATTCGCACTCTTACTCGCCCTCTCACTCCTTGGCCTGTACACCTATTTCTTCGATCCCAGCTTCGCCAAGGATGACATGCGCGTCGTGGCCCGTCATCTGGAGGACACGGCCAGCCCAGCCGATCTGATCCTGGTCCCCGATGGCGACTGGACGCTTCCCATTCTCTATCAAGGGGAGGCGCCCGTCGAAATGCCCGGCATGCCCGATGAGGAAGCGATGTGGGCCAACCTGCACCGCTGGACGCTTCAGCCTCGGCGCGTCTTTCTGATCAGCTACCCGCGCGGCGTCAGCAGAGACCCGCGCGATCTGGTTCCTTTCGCGCTGGAGAAGGCCGGAGCGCTGCACAGCCGCCGCAGCTTCGACGACATCCAGGTGCGGGTTTACGAGTTGGATCGACCGGTCGAGCCGCCCACGCTGGCCCCCGCCCATGCCAGTTTCGGCCCATTCATGCTGACCGAAGCTTGGGTGGAATCCACCGCACCGGCCGACACGGCCCTGACGCTGGCCTTGCACTGGCGCAGCGACGAATCCATCGCCGCCGGCTACGGCCTGACGATCCGCTTGCTGGACGCCGATGGCTGGCCCTTGGCCGCCCGCGACGAACTGCTACTCGACGGGCGGACGACGACCTACCATATCCTGCCCATCCCGCCGGGCACGCCGCCCTTGACCTACACGCTTGCCCTGGGCCTCTACGAGCGAGCGGAGGACGGCCCGCGTCCGCTGAACCTGCTGGACGCTCAGGGAGCTCCCCAGGGCCAGCAATTGGAGCTCGCCACCGTCCGCCTGACTCGCCCCCTGCGCATCAACGGGGATCCCTACGGAGCGGCGAACTGGCCCTCTCCCTTGCCACAGCCGGTCGATTTGGCCGATGGGCTGCGACTTCTGGGCGCCGGTCTGGACCGCGCCGCGCTCGGCCCTGGACAATCCCTCTTCGTCACGCTCCACTGGCAGGCGATTGCACACGAGGCGGGCGACTCGCTCCCGGATCTGCGCCCACGGCTGGCGCTGATTCAAGGCGCTGAGGAGTTGGACGCCGTCGCCTCCGCGCCAGCGCTGGGACGCTATCCGACCGACCGCTGGCAAGTGGGCGAGCGTGTGATCGAGCATCGCCGCCTAAAAGTTCCGCCCACCGCCGCCGATGGCCCGGCGGACGTGGTGCTCTCGCTGGGCGAGCAGTCCGTGGTAATCGGCGAGGTCGAAATCGACGCTGATGAGCACATCTTTGAGCTTCCGCCCGACGTTTCGCTTACGGCCCACCCGCTGGACGTGTACTTCGGTCAGGTGGCCCGCCTCATCGGCTACGAACTGCCCGCCGAGACCTTCGCCGCCGACGAGCCGATCCCCATCACCCTCTACTGGCAGGCCCTGGAGGAAGCCTCCGAGGTCGATTACACCGTCTTCACCCATCTTCTGCAAGGCGGCGAACTGGTGGGTCAGCACGATGGCCCGCCGGCCCAGGGCTCTCGCCCCACCACCGGCTGGCTCCCCGGCGAGATCATCATCGATGTCCACACGATCACCTTCCACGAGACCCACACCGGCCCCGCCCACATCGAGGTGGGCCTGTACGACCGCGACACCATGGAGCGCATCCCCTTGGAAAACGGGAAGACTTCCGCCCTCCTGCCAACCACCGTGACCATCCGAAAACCATAAGGCCCCCAATGCAAAAACATCATTCTCCATTCTCCATTCTCCATTCT
>CAZDYW010000506.1:0-2325 GCA_964509655.1 uncultured Anaerolineales bacterium | reverse complement strand
TGGCGATCCCCTTTGAGCAAAATGGACCGACTGGATTTAAATGCAATTGCCCTACTGGGGGATCTTTGAACGCCATAAACAGTTGGAGGGCGCTTCTTAATGTCAGAAGTGCCCCCCGTAGGAACGGCAAGTGCTATGGCAAATTTTCAATGAAAAGTCGGGGCGCGGGGATTTGAACCCCGGACCTCTACAACCCCATTGTAGCGCGCTAGCCAAACTGCGCCACGCCCCGAACTGGCAGGAATTATACCAGGATTTTCTTACTTTGACAAGCTGCTGCATGTCCCCACGAGACATTTTCTTCAAGACTTATTGTATCCCATCCCCGACTTGGCTGCCAGAGGAAAATTCCCTTTTGCTTGACAATGGCGCCCTTCTCTGGTATAATGTCATTACATTATTATAAATACACTTCCCCCATAATAATCATCAGTAGTTCCTAGAGATTTCCAATGACAGAGATTGATCGTAACTCACCTATTCCCATATATCACCAACTCAAGAAGTTAATTCAAGCGCAGATCGAGAGTGGGCTGTGGCAGCCGGGGGACCGCATACCCACCGAGAATGAGCTATGCCAGATGTATGAGATCAGCCGCTCGCCGGTGCGGCAAGCGCTGACCGAGTTGGCCTATGACGGGCTGTTGACCCGCCGTCCTGGTTTGGGGACCTTCGTTAACCACGTCGCTTCGGACGTGCTGCCTTCCAATGCCTCGGTACAAATGATGAGTTCTGACCCCTACTGGTCGCGGGTGCTGGATCGCATCTCCCACATTTGGAATGCCCAGCATCCTGACCAAGAGATCGCTTTTGATGTCGAGATAGTCAAACATAGCCAGTTTTATGATCTACTGAGCACGTCTGTTGGGAGTGGCGCCGCCCCTGATGTGGCTATGGTGGATTGTGTCTGGGTGGCCGGGCTGGCGCAGTCCGGTTTTCTGTACGCCCTTGATGACCCCGAATTGGGCTCCTTATGGAACATTGACACTTTCATAGAGGACTTATATCCGGCTTTTGTCGAAGCCAATTCCTACAATGGCCAGTTGTATGGGCTGCCGGTCAAGGCGGATGCTTCGCTGCTCTGGTACCGTAAGGATTGGTTCGCTGAGGAAGACCTGTCCCCTCCGCAGAATTGGGATGATATGCTGAGCGTGGTCGAGCACTTCCGGCACCCCGGGGCTAGAGAGCGGTATGGACTGGAGCACGTCCTAGCCTTCCCCGGCGGCACGCTCGGGGGCGAGGCGACTGTTTATACTCTGATGCCCTTCGTCTGGTCGGCTGGTGGCGACGTCTTCGACCCTGAAACGGGCCATGTCGTGCTCGATAGCCCTGAAACACAGCGTGCTTTGCAGTTATTGCGCGAACTGGTGAACGTCCACCAGGCGACCTCGCCCGGTGTGGTGGAATATGGCGAGGACACCGCGCCCTGGATGCTCGCTCGCGGGCGGGTGGCTATGTCTTTGGGCGGAAGTTATGAGAGCGAAATCATACTCGACGAGAGCGGCTGGAGCGAGGACGACTTTACCCAGCGCATCGGCTGCGTGCCCCCCCTCGCTGCGCCGGGGGGTGATTCTGTACCGGCGGTCGGCGGCACCAGCTACGTGATCTTGCGACAGTGCAATCATCCGGCCCAGGTGATGACAGCCCTCCGTTTCGCCACCAATCCTGAAATTATCGGCGCTCTCTATCGCTCTATGCTGCAAAGCTTGCCCCGCTTATCATTTGACGCAATTCTCGATCAAGAGACCGACGAGACCGATACCTTATTGATGCAAACATCGCGCATGATCGCGTCCGGCCGGGCGCGTCCCTCGATCCCCGAATACTTCAAAGTTTCCCACCAACTCCAGGCGATGTTTGAGGCTGCCATATCAAGCGCGACTCCGATTGATGAGCTCACGCGCCGCACGGCGGAATTCATCAGCGTGCTCACCGGGCGGCCATTCCGTTCAGCATAGCACCATCGAAATTGTCCACATCGACAAAACATCCTGCTTATATGTTCCACTCATCGGCGTAGAGTGAAAGGAGGGAGTTTTACTCGAAATAGAAAGATCGACCGTTTCACCCTGTAACGCGGGCATTTTGCTTGCTCAAAAAGTAAAACTTTCAAAAATTAGGAGGAAGAGATGAAGAAGTATGCTTTAACACTGGTAATTGTCATGACTGTGCTGAGCCTGGTGCTTGCAGCTTGTGGGCCGAAGCCGACGGAGGCGCCCACTGAAGCACCTGAGAAAGAAGAAGAGCCCACAGAAGAACCAGCCGCGGAGCCGGTGACCATCTCCGTCTGGCACGGCTACATCGAGACCGAGGAGGAGGTCTTCT
>CAZDYW010000505.1:0-2327 GCA_964509655.1 uncultured Anaerolineales bacterium | reverse complement strand
CTGGTCGTCTTGAGGCTCTGGTCGATCCCCTCGGCGCCGGCCGGGAAGGGATCCTCGACCACCACGTAGTGCAGATCGTGGGGCGCGATGATGGTCAGCTTGACCCGGATGGTGTCGCCCACCTGCGCTTGCTCTATCGACGGGCAGGGGCCGCTCTCCGGATCGCAATCGACCGACGTATACCGGCGGCTGACGATGACGCCGCGATTGAGGGCTGTCACTTCCTCCACCGGCTTGAAGTAGCGCAGGTACATGCTGTAGTAAAGCCGCCCGCTTCCCTCCTCCTCACCTTCAGGCGGCCAGCGCTCGATGACCACACGGTTGGCCTCGTCGGCCAGCAGCTCCGCGACCGCGATCTGCAGCTTGATGGTTTCGTCGATGTTTTCGGAATCGACGCTGCCCTCGCCCAACTGCTCGCCGTTGACCACCACCTGCCAATCGTAGGCCCCCTCCAACTCGCCGGTGGCGACCATCCAGTCGGTGAGCGCGATGACGGCCCAGGCGGTCTCCTGCGTCGTCTCCCAGTAACCGTCCTTGCGGGCGACCATCAGCCAGCGCACGGCGTTGGCCGCCAGACCCTCACCCCAGCCCTCTCCCTGCGAGGTAGAGGGAGCCAAGCGTGCCAGCGCGGCCAGCACGATGGCGGTGGAGCGGGTGTCGGTGTTCATGGCGTAGTAATCGACCTGCTCCTCCTCCCAGTGCGCGCCGGTGGCGCTGACGATGGCCTCACCGCTGATGTCGGAGAGCAGCGTATCCACGCGCGAGGAATTTTCCGGCTCCAGCAGACCGAAAGCCATCGCCAGGTAGGCCTTGCCGAAGGTATCGAGCACTTGACGGCGCTCGAAGAGCGTGACCGTGCGCGACAGGTCTCCCTCTCCGGCCTCGGCCAGCGCGTAGAGGATGAAGGCCTGGCGATTGGCCTCCCAATGCTTCTCCAGGTCGCGCGGACGATCCAGGCTATCTTGCAGGAACTCGACCGCCTCCTCGATCACATCCTCGTCCACCGCAAATTCGGCCCGCTGCGCCTCGACCAGCCCCAGCAGGACGTAAGCGGTCAGGTAGGGGCGCGATTCGTCCTGAACCCACCAGCCCCAGCCGCCGTCATGGTGCTGCTGATTGTAGAGCCGCTGCAAGCCCTCACTGACCAAGCCTGGCAGCTTCTCCTCCAGCTCAGGGCGCTCGATGCCCAGCTTCTTGAATGCGCGGTAGGTGACCACGTTCGGCAGGAAGCGGGATACAGTCTGCTCGGTGCATTCGTAGGGGTAGTGCTCCAGGTAGTCCAGCCCATCGGCCATGCCCGCCGCCAGTGACGGGTCGATATGCACCGCCAGTTCGCCCTGCGTGGGATCGAAGCTGGGGGGCAGCGCCGCCGCCTCCACGCGCTGCCCGTCGGCCTTGAGCTGACCAGCCGTGGCGACCACCTCCGGCGTGCTGTAGCGGTAGACCGGCAAGCTGATCTCGACCGCGTCGGAATATCCGCCGCCCCGCGCACCGAAGCGCAGCGTCACCTCCTCGACGTCCTCCACCGTCACCGGCCAGGTCACTTTCGCTTTATCGTTCGCCGGAATATCCACCTGCAAACTTGCGGACTCGCCCACCTGCAACCCCACAGACTCAAACTGCACTTCGACTTCCAGGGCCTCGTCGGTGTTGTTGTGAACCACCGCCGCCAGCTCGGCCTGGTCGCCGACGACGAGGAAGCGCGGGGCCACCGGGCGTACCAGTAGATCCTTGGTGCTGACGATATCGACATTCGCCTCGCCCACCAGCGTCTCGGCGGTGACGGCGTGAGCCCCCATGCGCCAGGTGGTGAGGTTATCCGGCAACTCCACGCTGACTCGCGCGTGACCATTCGCGTCGGTGCGCAAGTCGGGATTCCAGTAGGCCAGATCGACGAAGCGCTGGCGCACCGGCCCGAAGTCCTCGCCGCCGCCACCGCCGCCCAGCCCCTTGGCCTCGTCGGCCAGCTCCTCGCTGATGCGATTCCCGGAGAGTGTCAGGCCGCTGGCCGTGTTGACCCCCAGCCCGCGCTCGCGCCAGAAGGTCTCCACGATGCCCGGCCCGGGCCGGTCGGCCAACGTCAGGACCGCCTTGTCGACCAGATTGAGCGCCACCTCCGCCTCGACCGGGTTGCCCGCGCTATCGGTGGCGCGCACGTCATAGGTCACCGTCTCGCCGGGCCGGTAGTGTTCATCGGCGGGCTTGTCGGGCGTCATCGTGATGTTCAGCTCCTTCTCCGCCGTGTCGATGGGAAGCTGGGCGTAGCCGACCTTGAAACTCGCGAACGGGCGATCCGGGCGACCACGGAGGGTCGCCCCTACGGTCTC
>CAZDYW010000504.1:0-2332 GCA_964509655.1 uncultured Anaerolineales bacterium | reverse complement strand
CCTTCACACTGCGGAGCCTGGCCCTGCTGCTCGGCTTGCTCCTCTTCGGTGGAGTGGCAATCGGAGGATGGCGTTTCGGTAAGTAGAAGTAGATAAATTCGCGAAGGACGCACGAGCGCCGCCGGTTCGTGACCGGCGGCGCTCTTTTTTGTGAAAAACATCCCCTTGCCCATGCCGATTTGCTTATTAACCGGAAATAGAGTATCCTTTGAGAAATCAATTGAGATGACCGGCACTTGAAAAGCGCCGGTCATATGAGCAGCCAAACATTACAAGAGAGGAGAACTGTGAGCGAAAAAATAGACCGCGCCTACCGTAGGATCATCAACGCCTGGTGCATGTACGATTGGGCCAACAGTGCCTTCGCCACCACCATTATGGCCGCAGTGCTGCCCACCTTCTACAGCGAAGTGGCCGGATCGACGCTGGAGCCGGTGCAAGCCAGTGGCTATTGGGGCTACACCAACACTATCGCTATGTTGCTGGTCGCCTTTGCCGCGCCTATCCTGGGCGCCATCGCCGACCACAGCGGAGCCAAGAAGCGCTTCCTGGGCACATTTGCCGGGGTGGGCATCATCGCCACCGCCCTCCTGGTGCTGGTCAGCAGCGGCGATTGGCTGCTGGCCTCCCTGTTCTACATCTTCGGACGCATCGGCTTCTCCGGTTCCCTCGTCTTCTACGATGCCTTTCTGCCCCACATCGCCCGCGCCGACGACATCGACCAGGTCTCAACGCGGGGCTTTGCCCTGGGCTACCTGGGCGGCGGGCTGCTGTTGGTGCTCAACCTGGCCTGGATTATGAAGCCGGGCTGGTTCGGGCTACCGGACGCCGAGATCGCCTCGCGCCTCTCCTTCCTCAGCGTCGCCGTCTGGTGGGCCGTCTTCTCCATCCCGTTCTTCCGGCGCGTGAGCGAGCCGCCCTTCGTCCGGCGCGAGGGTGAAAGCCCCAATCCGGTCAAGGCCGGTTTCCAAAGATTGGCCCGCACCTTCGGCGAACTGCGCAATTATCGCGAGCTGTTCAAGTTCCTGATCGCCTTCTGGTTCTACAACGACGGCGTGGGCACCATTATGACCATGGCTGTGATTTTCGGCAAGGAGATCGGCATCGGCACGGAGACTCTCATCGGCGCCATCCTGGCCGTCCAATTCGTCGGCGTGCCCTTCACCCTTGCCTTCGGGCGCCTGGCGCGAAAGCTGGGCACCAAGCCATCCATCCTGGTGACTCTGGGCATGTATACCCTCATTACCATCGGCGGCTACTTCTTGCAGACCGGCTTCCATTTCTGGATCCTGGCCTTCCTGGTGGCGACGGTGCAAGGCGGGGTGCAGGGTCTCAGCCGCTCCCTCTTCGGGCGTATGGCGCCCAAGGCCAAGACAGCCGAGTTCTTCGGCTTCTACGATGTCAGCTCCAAGTTCTCCAGCATCCTCGGCCCGACAGTCTTCGGCGTGGTGGGGCAACTGACCGGCTCCAGTCGCCTGGGCATCTTCTCCCTGGTCATCTTCTTCATGATCGGCGCGGGGTTGCTTCTGTGGGTGGATGAGCAGAGGGGCATCCGCTTGGCCGAGGAAGAGGACCGGGCGATGGGATTGGCTTAAGCGCCCGTGGCATTCTTCGACGTGGGCCGAACGCTTAACATCGCCCACCGTGGGGCCAGCGCGGTCGCGCCCCAGAACACACTGACCGCCTTCGAGATGGCGGCTGAGCTGGGCGCCGACGGGATCGAGTTCGATGTGCGCCTCTGCGCCGACGGCGTGCCGGTGGTGATCCACGAGCCTATTGTTGACGCCACGACCGATGGAAGCGGCTCCGTCTCGCGGATGGAGCTGGCCCAACTGAAGCGCCTCGACGCCGGTTCCTGGTTCGATCCTCTCTTCGCGGGCGAGCGCATCCCCACGCTGGAGGAGGTGCTGGCGACATTCGGCCACCGCTTGCTGCTCAACATCGAGCTGAAGAGCGGCCCATTGAACAAGGGACTGGAGCGGGCCGTGGTCGTGCTAGTCGAGCGGTATGGGTTAGGTGGGCGCGTGCTGATTTCCTCCTTCTCTCCCCTTGCCCTGCGCCGCGTGCAGCTAATCGCCCCGCACATCCCCACTGGACTGCTCTATGGATTAAAATCGCTGCCCATCTTTGGCCTCGCCGGTCTGATCTTGCCGAAAGATTGTGCAGCTTTTCATCCCCATTATGAAATCGTGGGCGAGAGCCACATCGCCAAGGCGCATCGGCGCGGTATCCGCATGCAGACCTGGACCGTCGATGAGCCGTCCGTGATGCGAAGCCTCATCGCGTGGGGCGTGGATGGGATCATCACCAACAGGCCGGATGTGCTGCGCGA
>CAZDYW010000503.1:0-2338 GCA_964509655.1 uncultured Anaerolineales bacterium | reverse complement strand
GTATCAGGGGAAGTGCAGAAACTGTCACTCTATTTCGTGGCCTTTTTCTCTCACTTCGTGTTGGGCAAAACAATGAGCGGTTGAGTGTTTGTGGGTAACCCATGTCCGATTGGCGAAGTGATCCCACAGAGAATGCCCAAAGACGCCCCTTCTCCGCTGCCGCCCGATGGGAGAATGTGGATCGTCTGGCGCGAGATAAATTCGATCTACTGATCATCGGCGGGGGCATCACGGGCGCGGCTGTGGCCCGCGATGCCGCGCTGCGGGGCATTCACACCGCCCTCATCGAGAGGGACGATTTCGGGAGTGGAACCAGCAGCCGCTCCTCCCGCTTGATCCACGGCGGCATCCGTTACCTGGAGTATTACCAGTTCAAGCTGGTGTTCGAGGCTTGCAGCGAGCGCTGCGTGATGCGCCAGATCGCCCCGCGCCTTGTGCGTCCCCTTCCTTTCCTCTACCCCCTTTATCTTGGACAGAAGCCAGCACCCTGGAAACTGCGCATGGGGCTGATGTTGTATGACGCGCTGGGGCTTTTCCGCAACGTTCAGCGCCACCGCTGGCTCCGCCCGCCGGAGGTGAGGGAACGGGAACCGATGATCGCCGGTCGGGGGCTGCTCGGCGCGGCTCGCTTCTACGATGCCCAGACCGACGATGCCCGCCTAACATTGGCCACGGTCAAGTCCGCTCATCGACATGGCGCAGTGGTGGTCAATCACGCCCCGGCGGTCGATCTGATGAAGGCCCAAGGGCGCATCGTCGGCGCCCTCGTCCGGGACGAGATCGGCGGGCGCGAGATAGAGACGCACGCCAGGGTGGTCGTCAACGCCGCCGGAGTCTGGGGCGATCAATTGCGGCGGATGGACTCCGCCTACGAGGGGCCGATGATCCGTCCCACCAAGGGCGCTCATCTGGTCATCCCACGCGAGCGACTGCGCAGCCGACACGCCGTGGTCTTCGATTCACCGCGCGATGGACGGCACGTCTTCCTCATTCCCTGGGGGGATTTCGCACTCATCGGTACCACCGACACCGATTATGTCCACGGTGACTTGAGCAATCCGGCCGCGGATCTGGAGGATGTGGCTTATCTGCTGGAAGCGGTGCAGCACGCCTTCCCCGGCGCTCAGCTCGACGAGCAGGATGTGATCAGCACCTTTGCCGGACTGCGCCCGCTCATTTTCGCCCCCGGAGGAACCTATGCCCTATCCCGCGAACACGCCATCATGGAGAGCCCCTCGGACTTGATCACCGTCGCGGGCGGCAAGTTGACCACACACCGCCTGATGGGAGAGCAACTGACCGATCTGGCTCAAGCCCGTCTGGCTGAGGATTTCGGCGCGGATTTTTCGGCGGGATCGGCCCGGTCGGAGTGCTGCACCAAGGCGCCTTTGGATGGAGCCCAGATTGAGTACACGCCGATGAGGCACGTGGCAGGGCTGGACTATCACACCGACGAACACTTGAGCGAGGTCTACGGAGGGGAGGCAGCCTGGATACAGGCTTACGTCGAGGAGAACCCCGCTTTGGGAAAGCCCATCGTGACCGGGCTGCCCTACTTGATGGCCGAGGTTCTCTACGCCGTGCAGCACGAGATGGCGCTGACCCTTTGCGACGTGCTCATCCGTCGCACCCACGTGCTCCACGAGACGCGAGACGGTGGCCTGGATAA
This sequence comes from uncultured Anaerolineales bacterium, assembly GCA_964509655.1. GTDB lineage: Bacteria > Chloroflexota > Anaerolineae > B4-G1 > B4-G1 > CAZANJ01. The sequence goes on along the minus strand of CAZDYW010000503.1, from coordinate 669 downwards.
AGCACGCGCGGTCGTCGAAGTGATGGCACCGCGCCTGGGCTGGGATGAGGCGGAAAGGGAGCGTCAGATGGCGGATTATGCCAAGCAGGTCAATCTCGCTCAGCAGTGGAGGAGGTGACGATTGTCTCGATCACACTCACCGCCCCGGCATTCTTTAGCGCTTCAGTCAGCTTCTCATTCGCAGCGCCTGCCCCGACCTCCTCGACGAGGGCCAGCATATTCCCTCCCCGCCCGCCCCCCGAAAGTTTAGCCCCCAGCGCCCCGGCCGAGCGGGCCACCTCCACCAGCTGATCCAGCCGTGACGAGGAGACCCCCAACTCGACCAGCAGATCCTGATTCTCGTCCATGAGTGGCCCCAGCGCCTCGACCTCCCCGCGCTCAATCGCGCTCCGCCCCGCCTCGACGACGGCCCCGATACGGTCGAAAAGGGCCTCATAGTGATTCGGCTCCCGCTGCCAGCCCCGGCGCACATCCTCCACGACTAGCTTGGTGGGGCTGGAAATGCCCGTGTCGGCGATGAGCAGCCTGAAACGCGCTCCTACCGGGAGAGGCTCAATTTTGGCACGTTCGCTCCCGCGTGGATCGCGCACGAAATAGACTGGCTGCTCATAGGCGATGACGGTGTTGTCGATCCCGCTGGGCGTGCCGTGATGGATCTTCTCCACCTCG
>CAZDYW010000502.1:0-2347 GCA_964509655.1 uncultured Anaerolineales bacterium | reverse complement strand
GATGATGAGTGAAAAGAGCGAGCGACTGTGTCCTTTCCCCGGTATGGACCCTTATCTTGAGGCGCCGGACATTTGGCCGGACTTTCACGACGCATTGGCTGCGGCTATTCGGGCTCATCTGAATGCTGCCTTACCCGCCCCATATTACGCCCGCTTGCAGAAGAGGGCCGAGTTGGGAATCGTTTTTGGACCTCCCTCGCGCAGCGTCATCCCCGACGTCTCCGTGTTGCGCTACCCGCGCCCCGAAAACTCGACCTGGTCGCTCAGCGAGCCTCGTGTGACCGGCGAGCCCGAAGTGGCTGTGCTTGATCTCCCGCGCACTGAGCCCACCGCCGGGCTGGACTTGCGGGTGGATACCGATCTGCTTCAGCACCGCTTCGTCGAGGTGCGCAACGCCAGGCATGGCCACAGGCTGGTCACATTGATCGAGATCGTCAGCCCCTCCAACAAACGTCCCGGCCCCGACCGGGATACCTACGAGGCCAAGCGGGAGGATGTGCTGGCGAGCGACGCCAGTCTGATCGAGTTGGACCTGCTGCGGGGCGGGCGTCGCTTGTTGCCCTATTTCGAACTCGTCAGCGCTGTGGAACAATTGAGCCCCGACTACCTGGTGCTGCTCAACCGCAGCGCGCTGCGCGATGGCCGTTTGATGAACTACACGCTCTACTCCATTGGCCTGCGCGATCTCTTGCCCTGTATCCCCGTGCCGCTGTCCGGCGACGACCCCGACGTGTTGCTGGATCTGCAAGTGGCCTTCAACCGCGTCTACCGTGAAGGGCCGTATCTCCGCGCCATCGACTACTCCGCCGATCCCTACCCGCCCCTGGATGAAGATGACGCCGCCTGGGCCGATGAACTCCTGCGCTCCTCCGGCTTGCGCTGACGGAGATTGGTTCAATCTCAAAGATTGAACCAATCTAGGGATGCTGGCCCTCCCAGAATGTGCGCAGCGCGATGAGGGGCACCGCCTCCCGCTGGTCGCCGCGCCGTCCCGTGTTCCAGGTGATGATCAACTCCTTCTTGGCGCGGGTGAGGCCCACGTAGAGCAGCCGCATACGCTCGGCGGCATAATCCAGCCGCGCTTCCAGCGTGGCCCGACCCTCCTCATATTCTGTCCCCGCGACGAGAGCCTCTAGCTGCGCCAGCGCTTCCGCTTCCAGGTTCAGTTTATCCCGCACGAACCACTTCTCGGCGATGAAGGAATCGTGGGATAGGCCGGACGGGAAGTTGTAATTGTTGACCGACATCAAGTAGACCCGGTCCCACTCCAGCCCCTTCGCCTTGTGTATCGTCGCCACTACGACCCTCCCTCTGTGCTGATCGGGGTCGAAGCTGGTGTCCTCGTCGCTCAGTCCCAGGAAGCGCCGCTCGTTGCGTGCGATCACGGCCAGCTCATCGGTCAGTTGCGGCAAACGCCATTCGGGGTGCCGGTCGCTCAGCCGGCCCAGGATCACGGCCAGCTTGTGGGCCACGGCCAGGTCGGCGGGCTCCTCGAACAGATCTTGGGCCAGGGTGAGGATCAACTGGTCGATGGGGAGCAAGGTCGCCTTTTGCCAGCGGCGCACCAGCTCCCGAAAGTCGGCCAAGTGCTCCTCGATCCCCAGATACTCGCCATCGATTCTGACCGCCTCCCGCCAGTCCCGGCCCACGCGGGGCCAGAGGAAATCCTCGACTTGGCGGCAGCGGTGCAATCCCTTGGCGACCGCGTTCAAGCGCTCGCTCATCTCCTCATCGTCCCGCTCATCGCGCCGCCACACCCGGTATACGAGGGCCAGTTTCCTCGACGAGACGGGGTCGGCCAGGTAGTTGATCACGTTGCCCAGCGCACCGGCCGTATCGCGCGTGACTTTGGAACTGCGCAGCAGCTCGACCGGCTCTATGTCGCGCCGCCTCAGCTCGTTCGCCAGCGCGAAGCCGCGTTGATTGCGCGGCACCAGCACGGCCACCGTCTCCTGCGGATGCTCCGGCAGCCAGCGGGCCAGCGAATCGGCCACGGCGCGCACCTCCTCGCCCGGCGTGAATTTGCGGCCCACGATGCGCACGCCTTCAGGGTCGTCGGGCGGATTGGGTTGCGGATCGCCGGGCGGCGTGGGTCGGATGTGGGGTTCTGTCAACGCGCTGGCATGGGCCCCGTTCCCGCGCACCGCCTCGACCGGATGCTTTTCCCGCGTCCAGTCGATCAGGTGATTCGCCAGCTTGATGATACTCGGCGTGGAGCGCCCGGAATTAGGCAGCTCGCGGCTCTGGACGCCCGGCTCTTTCAGGAAATCGCGCAGGTGCTCCGGGCTGGCGGTGGTGAAGGTCTCGTAGATGGCCTGGTTGGGATCGCCGACGCGCACCCAATTGC
>CAZDYW010000501.1:0-2357 GCA_964509655.1 uncultured Anaerolineales bacterium | reverse complement strand
CCCCCTTTTCTGCTACCATTCTCACATGTCCGATAAACTCGAGGGCTCCGTCGAGCGCATCACCTATTACAATGAGGAGAACGGCTACTCCGTCATCCGCCTCAACGTCGGCGGGCGCTCCGATCTGGTGACCGTCGTCGGGAACCTGCCGGAGGTGCAGCCGGGCGAGAGCCTGCGCCTGGAGGGCCAATGGGCCAACCATCCCAAATACGGGCGCCAGTTCAAGGCCGAGTGGTGCAAGCAGGTTCTGCCCGCCACCGCCGAGGGTATCAAAGCCTACCTCGGTTCTGGGATGATCAAGGGCATCGGGCCGGTCATGGCGGACCGCATCGTGCTGCGCTTCGGCGAAGAGACCCTGCGCGTGCTCGACGAGGAGCCGAAGAAGCTGCGCTCGGTGCTCGGCATCGGCCCCAAGCGGGCGGCCTCCCTCGCCAGAGCCTGGGAGGAGCAGAAGCACATCCGCGCGGTGATGATGTTCCTCCAGAGCCACGGCGTCTCCACCAACCTGGCGGTCAAGATATACAAAACCTATGGCGACGATTCGCTCCAGGTGGTGCAGGAGGACCCTTACCGGCTGGCGCGGGACATCTGGGGCGTGGGCTTCAAGACCGCCGACAAGGTGGCCCGTGACCTGGGGCTGCCCCACGACGCGCCATCCCGGGTGCAGGCCGGCGTAGCCTACGCGCTGAGCCGCCTGGCCGACGAGGGCCACGTCTACGCGCCGGAGGATGAACTCCTGGAGGAGGCGACCCCGCTGCTCGAAGTCGAGCCCGCGCTGATCCGAGAGGCCATCACGGAGCTGGACGCCGAGGAAGTGGTGCGCCGCGAGCAGTTGATCTACCCGCGCCCTCACACCTCCTCCCCTGCGGATACACCTTCAACCTCCCTCCCTTTGGGGGGGACAGAGGGGGGAGCATCCGTCCGCGAGGAACAGGCGGTCTACCTGGCGCCCTTCTACTACGGCGAGATCGGCGTCACCAACCGGCTGCGCGATCTGGTCGAAAGCCCCAGCACCCGGCTGGCCCCCTTCCGCAGCGTCGATTGGGAGGCGCTGCTGAGCCAACTGGCCCGCGAATCGGCCATCCAGCTTTCGGCCGAGCAGCGGCAAGCGGTGCGAGCGGCGCTGACCAACAAGGTGACCGTGCTCACCGGCGGCCCCGGCACGGGCAAAACGGTCACAGTTCGCACCGTCATCGCCGCGCTGGAGGCCTTCCATCGCAAGTACGCACTCTGTGCCCCCACCGGTCGCGCCGCCAAGCGCCTCTCCGAAGCCACCGAGCGCCCGGCCAAGACGGTCCATCGGCTGTTGGAATACTCCCCGCGCGACGGCTTCCGCCGCAACGATCAGAATCCCCTGGAGGTGGATTGCCTGATCGTGGACGAGGCCTCGATGTTGGACCTGCTGCTGACCAACCGATTGCTCAAGGCGGTCGAGCCGGCGGCGCACGTGCTCTTCGTCGGCGACGTGGATCAGCTCCCCTCGGTCGGCGCCGGGGACGTGCTGCGCGACATCATCGCCTCCGAGCGCGTGGCCGTGATCCGCCTGACCAAGATCTTCCGCCAGGCCGCCGACAGTGGCATCGTGGTCAACGCCCACCGCATCAACCGGGGTCAGTTCCCCGTGCTCAACGAGTTCGATGACTTCTACTTCTTTTCCAAGGAGAATCCCGACGAGGCCGCCGCGCTGCTGGTGGACGTCGTCAAGCGCCGCGTGCCGCGCAAATTCGGGCTGGACGCGCTGGACGATGTACAGGTGATGGCGCCGATGTATCGCGGCTCCTGCGGCGTCTCTAACCTCAACCACATGTTGCAGGAGGCGCTAAATCCGCCCTCGCCGCGCAAACGGGAGAAGCAAGTGGGCGGGCGCACATTCCGCGTGGGTGATAAGGTCATGCAGACGCGCAATAATTATGATCAGGATGTGTACAACGGCGACATCGGGCGGGTGACGCGCATCGACACGGTGGAGCAGACGCTGACGGTGCGCATCGACGACCGGCCCGTGCTCTACGATTGGGCCGAGCTCGACGAGCTGATACACGCCTTTTGCATCAGCACGCATAAGAGCCAGGGCAGCGAGTACACGGCGGTGGTGATGCCGATCATGACCCAGCATTATTTGTTGTTGCAGCGCAACCTGCTCTACACCGCCATCACCAGGGCCAAGGAGCTGGTGGTGCTGGTCGGCACGCGCAAGGCGATCTGGATCGCGGTGAAGAATGATAAGGTCAGCGAGCGCCATTCGGGCCTCAGCGTGCGGCTGCGGGAGAAGGTGTGAAACCTCTCGCGGCGTGGGCGGGCACGGAGCCCCGCCCCTACAATAGCAACGTTGAGCGGGGCTCCGTACACGCCCTTAT
>CAZDYW010000500.1:0-2359 GCA_964509655.1 uncultured Anaerolineales bacterium | reverse complement strand
AAGAAAAAACTCGAGAACAGCTCATCGATGACCTAGAGAGACTGCGTCGGCGAGTGGAAGTGTTGGAAGCAGAGAGGCTTGAACCATCCCCTGACGATGAAAAAGCTCAGCTCCTACACAGCCAGCGGGTGCTATCTAAAACGGCCATTGAACTAATCGATTTTACCCTCAATAAGGACATTTACCAGTTCATCGGAGATCGCCTGCGAGAGCTAGGACGTGGGCGGGCCGTCATCGTCAACTCATTCGATCCCGAATCTGAGCGAGCCCGCGTCCGCGCTGTATCAGGGCTGGATAAGGTCGAGACGGTGCTTGAGCTCTTGGGTAGACATCCCGTCGGTATGGTATTGCCTCTGCGAGGTGAAGCGAGGAGAGGGCTTTTTTCCAGCAAACTGGAAAAAGTGGAGGCTGGCCTCTATGAAATCTCCTTCAGGCAGATTCCCCTGAGCATCTGCCAGTCATTGGAGAAAGCCCTTGATCTGGGCGATATGTACGCGATGGGCTTTGTGGAGGCTGGAAGACTGTTCGGCTCCGCCGTTCTCATAATGCCCAAGGGAGCCAGGCTGAAAAACCCCCAGATGGTTGAGACGTTCATGGGCCTGGCAGCGGTAGCGTTACGGCGTAGACAAATAGAAAGCTCACTGCGCGAGAGTGAAGCCCGCTATCGCGCCATCTCCGAGCTCATCTCCGATTTTGCCTATGCTGTCCGCTTGGAGCCGGATGGCTCTTATACTGTGGAATGGGCGACGAAGCAACAGTTTACCTTTACCGGTTATACCCAGGAGGAGATTTATAGCAGTGGCTGGGAAAGCCTAATCCACCCCGACGATTTACAGATCGCCCGACGGCATTTCCAGACTGTTCTTTCTGGAAATGCGGATCAGGTCGCGTTTCGAATTATAACCCGAGATGGGGATGTGCGCTGGATAAGCGATCACTGCGACCCCGTCTGGGATGAGGCCGAGGGTTGTGTCGTGCAGATCATCGGGGCCGCTCAGGACATCACCGAGCGCAGGCGAGCTGAGGAGAAGATCCGTGACCTCAAGGATTTCTATGGACTCATTCTGGATAACGTGCAGGATGGCATCTGGGTGGCCGATGAAGATGATCGTATGGTATACTTAAATCCAGGTATGGAGAGGATCGCGGGTGTCAAAGCGGAGGACGTGATAGGATGGCGCGTCACTGAGGATTTCCAGCCTGAAACCATCGAGCACATAATGAATTTCTATCACAAGGCCAAGGCGGAAGGCCAACCTCAGACCTATGAGGCCGAGGTGGTGACGCCAACGGGACGCCACACCACTCAGTCTGGCTGGCTCACTCCCCGATTCGAGGATGGCAAATACGCCGGTATGATCTGCACCGTTCAGGACATCACCGAGCGCAAGCGGGCGGAGGAAGCGCTGCGAAAAAGCAAGGAGCACTATCGCATCATATTTGAGAACTCGCCCATCTCTCTCTGGGAGGAGGATTTCTCGGCGGTGAAGGCCTACCTCGATGATTTACGGGCTGCGGGCGTTGAGGACTTCAGGGCTTACTTTGAGAAACATCCTGATGTCGTATTCCATTGCGCCCAGTTGGTGCGGGTGATTGACATCAACAGGGCCACTCTGGAGATTTTCGGCGCCCAGAGCCAAGAGGAATTTCGTGGAGGGTTAGGTGAGATATTTTCCAAGGAAGCCTACCCCGCGTTCAAGGAGGAGTTGTTCGCCATCGCTGAGGGCCGAGTTCAGCTCAAGGGCGAGACCGTCAACCGGACGCTGGCGGGCGATAGAGTATGTCTCACGATGAACTGGAGGGTGGCGCCCGGTCACGAGGAATCCTACTCTAAAGTCCTGGTCTCCCTGATGGACATCACCAAGCGCAAGGAGGCGGAGGATAAAATCGAACGTTACGCCGCCGAATTGGAGCGCAGCAACCAGGAATTGGAGCAGTTCGCCTACATCGTCTCCCACGATCTGAGATCCCCGCTGCGTGGAGTAAGGAGTTACCTCCAGCTTCTGGAAAAGCGCCACGGTGACCAACTGGAAGCCCAGGCCAAGGAATACATCGATCACGCAGTGGAAAGCGCCGAGCACATGCAAAATATGATCCAGGCGCTGCTCGATCTATCGCGGGTGAAGACGCGGGGCAAGGAGTTCACGCCCACCGATGTTGAGGCGAATCTGAAGCGTGTGATAAGCTCTTTGAGCCAGGAAATCGAGGAGACCAACGCAGAAATAACCCATACCCCGCTTCCCACGGTGAGGGCGGACGCATCACAGCTAAATCAGGTCTTCCAGAATTTGATCGCCAACGCCATCAAGTTCCGACGTGAAGGTGTGACGCCGAGGGTGCATATCTCGGCTTCCCCCTC
>CAZDYW010000499.1:0-2368 GCA_964509655.1 uncultured Anaerolineales bacterium | reverse complement strand
CCTAAAGCGAGTGTAGCTAATCCTAAGTAAATGAAATAGCCGCATGCATCGGTGATGGTGGTGACCAGGATGGGGGAGGCGAGGGCGGGATCGATCTTGAGGAGTTGCAGGCCCAAGGGCACCAATGCGCCCGCGATGGCCGCGCCGATCATGTTCAGGAGGGTGGCCAATCCCACCACTACTCCCAGCAGGGGTATTCCTTTCCAAGCCAAGGCGATCAGGGCGATCAGGCCGCCTACTGCGAAGCCGTTCGCCAGGCCGATGAGCAACTCGCGGCTGAGGGCTTTCATACCATCCTGTGGATCAAGCTCGCCCAGGGCCAAGCCGCGCACGACGACGGTGAGCGTCTGAGTGCCCGCGCTGCCGCTGACACCGGCGACTATGGGGAAGAAGGCGGTCAGGACGGCCACGCGAGCGACGGTGCCTTCAAATATGCTCAATACGAGGGCCGATACCATCGCCGTGCCCAGGTTGAGCACCAGCCAGGGAAGGCGGGTGCGCAGGGCGGACGGCAGCGGCACGTCGGTCGGCTGCTCCTCCGGCACGCCGCCCAGGCGGTAGATGTCCTCGGTCGCCTCCTCCTCCAACACTTCGACGATGTCGTCGTGGGTAATGAGGCCCAGAAGATGTCCCTCTTCTTCCACGACGGGCAGGGCCAGCAGGTCGTAGCGGGAAGTCAGACGGGCGGCCTCCTCCTGATCGGCCTCGGCTTGCACCTGGATGACGTCGGGGTCCATTATCTCCGCGATGAGGGCCTGGGGCGGGGAGATGACCAGCTGCCGCAGGGAAACTACCCCGACCAGCCGCCTCTCTCGATCCACCACGAAGAGATAGTAGACGGTTTCGGTGTCCGGCTTCATGTGGCGCAGGTGGGTGATGGCCTCCTCGACCGTCATCTCCTTCTGGAGGAGAATGTCGGCCGGGGTCATCAGGCCGCCGGCGCTCTCGTCGGGGTAGATCAGGAGCGGGCGGATGCCCTCGGCCTCCGCTTCCTCCAGAACGGCCAGCGCCAGCGCTGCATCCGCCGGCTCTATGTCGCCCAGGAGGTCGGCGGCCTCATCGGGCTCCATCTCCCCCAGGATGCGGGTCAGGTCCTCGGTGGAGAGACGCGCCGCCACTTCCGCGGCCTTCTCCTCCTCCAGCTTCTCCAGAATGTCGGCGGAGTCTTCCAGATCGAGCAGTGGCAGCAGTTGATCCTGCTCGCTGTTGAGGAGATCGTCGAACAGGTCGGCCTGGTCGGGTGGACGGAGCGCCTCCACCAGAGCAACCGCTTTATCCCAGTTGCCCTCGGCCAGCGCCTCTCGCACTTGCACAAGGATGTTTTCTATGTTTAGTTCTTCCATTGTGGGTTACACTCCGTCATTCGTTATTCGCCATTTGCTCATCTGTAACTAAACGTATTATCCCACGTTGACAGGGGAAAGTCAATTTGCCCGCGCGGGCTGCTGCTTTGACAGTGGGTAGTGGGTATGATAGAATGTCGAGCGTATGAAAGTCGTGATCCAGATTCCCTGTTACAACGAGGAAGCTACGCTCCCGGAAACCGTGCAAGATTTACCGCGCACACTCGCCGGCGTGGATGAGATCGAGTTGCTGGTGGTTGATGATGGCAGCACCGATCGCACCGTCGAGGTGGCGCAGGATCTGGGGGTGGAGCACATCGTCAAACTGAAGCAGAATCAGGGGTTGGCCTACGCTTTTACGGCGGGGTTAGAGGAAGCTTTGAAAGCGGGCGCCGACATCATCGTCAACACTGACGCCGATAATCAGTACCGGGGCGAAGATGTCGAGCGGCTCGTTCTTCCCCTCCTCGAAGGCCGGGCTAACATCGCCGTCGGGGATCGGGGGGTGGCGGTGCTGGAGCATTTCTCGTTTCTCAAGCGCTTCTTGCAGCGGATGGGCAGTTGGGTAGTGGAGCGGGCGGCCGGCATTCCCATCCCAGATGCGACGAGCGGCTTTCGCGCTTTCACGCGGGAAGCTGCGCTGCGCTTGACGGTGCTCAGCGATTACACTTATACGCTGGAGACGCTGATCCAGGCCGGGGCGCGGCGCATGTCGGTGGTTTATGTGCCGATTCGCACCAATCCGCAGACTCGCCAGTCACGCTTGATAAGCAGCATTCCTTCGTTCCTGGCTATTTCAATTGTTACGATCTTGCGGTTTTATATTATGTATCGGCCTCTAAGGTTCTTTTTGAGTCTCGGCGCGGTGATGATCTCCGGGGGGGTGGTCATCGGGCTGCGCTTTTTGTATTATTTCCTGCAAGGCTACGGGACGGGCAAGGTGCAATCGCTGATTCTGGCGGCGATTCTGACTATCGTGGGTTTCCAGGTCTGTCTGATCGGCCTGATCGCGGATCTGGTGCGGC
>CAZDYW010000498.1:0-2374 GCA_964509655.1 uncultured Anaerolineales bacterium | reverse complement strand
GCCGTTATCGCTGTCTCCGGCCTGGCGCCAGTGACGACGGAGTGGGCCTCTTACAACTATGAGGTTGAGGAGCGGTAAGGAAGACTTGAAGATTAACCCGGTTTGAACCGAAAAAGCCTGTCTCTTGTAAAGAGACAGGCTTTTTTCCTACCGATCTACCGGTCTACTAACGCTAGCCCCGCATCACCAGCGGCAGATATATTTCAATCACCTCTGGGGCGAAGTATTGTCCCTTGTTGTTGCTGATGGTCACGTTGCCGGCCCCGTCCATCACCTGCACGAAGTAACTGGCCTCCTTGGTCAAGCCGGTCACCGTGCCCTCCCACTGGTCGGTGTAGGCGCGATAAGTCAGCTCTGCGCTCTCCCAGTGCTGACCGTCCTGGCTGTAGGTCACCAGCGCTTTCTCGATGCCGGATGCGTCGTCAGCCGAGACCTGGAACGCGAACCCTCCAGAGGAAAGCGAAGTCCCCACTTCCCAGATGACGGGCGGCACATCATCCACGCTGTCCGAGTATGCTACTGTGAAGGTCAGCTCGGTGAAGCGACGCAATGCCCCCGCGCTCTGATTCCCCGAGAATTGAGCCGGCACGATCACCAAGTGATCCTCCGACCCAAGCAGGTTGATGGCGAACATCTTGGACGGGAACCAGCCGGGCGCGGTGAAGGCCGGCTCCTCCACGCCCTCCGTGCTGGTAGGCACCGGGCGGGAGATGAGAGGATCAAAGGCAGTCTCCGTCTCTGATTCGCCGCCCAGCAGGAGCACCCCGTGCGGCTCCATTCCGGGCACCGTATCCAGCGCCGTGCTCATCTTGGGCTGGACCGGGCGTCCTGGGTTGGATTGGGCCACCCCGTCGACGGTGTAGTAGTTGCCTTTGTCTGCGGTGACCTTCGGGTCATATGCGATGGACAGTGTCTTGTCGACGAGATGGACGCCGCCGGTGCTTTCCAGTTCTTCTGGAGCCAGCGTCGCGACGTCTTCCTGCCTTGAGGAGACGGGTGGGCTGAAGTTGACCTCATACATCGGCAGGCCGTACAGCGTCGATTCGACCATTATCTTCTCGTCGTAGGTGCCGAAGCCACCGCTGGGCACTTCGCTCAGATAAGCCTGTTTAGCCCGTGCCAGCGCCTCACCGACGGGCATCGAGGTCTGCGAGGTCAACTCGCGGGCGAAGAGGTCCATCAGCCGCTCCGTGTAGGCCACGGAGTCGTCCATCCCGTATCCGAAGCCCGTGTTGCCGATCCACCATGCCTGCTTCTGGGCCAATGCTTGCGGATAATCGAGTTGGTAGCCGGACGCGGCGTGGCTGTCGTTGACGTTGTAGCCACTGTGGCAGCCCATCGAGAAGTTGACCGCGCCCGCCATATTTACACTGGCGCTGGCGACCTCATCGGCTGTGGTGGTCTCTGTGCCCTGCGGCGGTATAGCCTGTCGATGGTCGAAGTGGGCGTTGAGCGAGGCCAGATCGCGGCGTGTGCCCAGCCAATCCGTCTCCAGGTTGTCGTCGATCCACGTGTCGTTGATCAGCGTCGTCACAGCGAGCCCACTGGCGTTCAGCGTGTCGCGGATCGCCTCGCCGCCATCGATCAGGAAATCGTACCCTGTGACGAAGGCCGTGCTCGGATTGAGCACCCCGCCGCTCTCCAGGAATGCGTCGATGACCATCCCGATCTCCACGGGCGATTCGACCAGCCGCCCCACAGCCAGGTCAGGCACGTAGAGCGCGCGGCCTCGCCAGTAGAGCGGGCGGATGTCGCCATAGGCGTCATCGGTCAGCATAAAGCCGTGGTCCAGGGCCGCGTAGGTCGGGTTGCCGGATTCCAGCCCGGACGAACCGAGGTAGATCGACTCGTTGGCGATGTAGGAGTCATCCGGCACGCGCCAGAAAGGAATCATCAGATCGTCGCCGACGATGACCACATTTTTCAGCGTCTGCGAGTAAGTGTGGTAATAGGAGAGCACGATCTCCCGGATGGCGGCGCTCACGCCGTTGGCCGCGTTGGGGTCACAGGCGTTATAGTTGTCCCAGCTAGTGTAGGAACTGCTGACCGCTGGGTCGTTCTCCACCGGGATGACCACGCCCTTCACGCTGGAGTGATCGGCCAGCAAGCGTAGTTTACTGAGCATATTGCTCGCTTCCGTGTACCATAACCCGTTCATCCGCTGGTAGTTGACCAAGATCAGGGTTTCGGGGGAAGTGACTTCGGTGCCGGTGTAGACCGAGGTATCCTCCCCGGATGGGATGGAGTTATGGCACTCCCCGTAACCCTCCAGAGGCGTGCTGGTCACCTTCAGGCTGTAGGGCTCCTTGCTGAAGGCCCCGTTGGTGGATACCACCAGGATGTAGAGCGTTGTCCCCGGCGTGCGCACCCGGAC
>CAZDYW010000497.1:0-2383 GCA_964509655.1 uncultured Anaerolineales bacterium | reverse complement strand
GGACCTGGATCTGACGATCCAGGCCGAGCGAAATGGGATACTTTAAATTCTGCAATCCCTAAATATAGATTCATCAAGCATCAGGAGAAAATATGACTATAAAGTTTGGCACTGACGGCTGGCGTGCCGTCATTTCTGATACATTTACTTTCGCTAATTTGCGGCTGGTGGCCCAGGCCATCGCCGATTATGTGCTGGACGAGGCCGAAGGTGAAAGCGCCGAGGTTGTGATCGGCTTCGACACGCGCTTCCTCTCCGACCGTTACGCGGCCGAGGTGGCCCGTGTCCTGGCCGGCAATGGCATCGTCGCCCACCTCACCCGCGCCGACGCGCCCAGCCCAGCCATCTCCTACGCCGTGGTCCACAAACAGGCCGCGGCCGGGGTGATGATCACCGCCAGCCACAACGCGCCGCGCTACAACGGGCTCAAGCTCAAGGCCGATTTCGGCGGGGCGGCGCTGCCGGAGCAAGCGGATCGCGTCGAGGCCTACCTGACGCGCAACCAGGAGATCGCACGCTGGCCCAATGTGATGGATTACCAGACCGCGCTCAATCAAGAGCTCATCCAGCGCTTCGATCCCGCTTGGGCCTACTACGAGCACCTGGGCCAGATGGTCGATCTGGACCTCATCTCGGCCAGCGAGCTGCGCGTGGTGGCGGACGCGATGTACGGATCGGGGCGTAAGTGTATCGCCGATATGTTGGCCCGCACCCGCTGCCGCGTGCGCGAGATCCGGGGCGAGATGAACCCTGGCTTCGGCGGCATCCACCCCGAACCCATCGGCCATTACCTGAGCGCATTGGCCGCCGCCATCCAGGCCCACCACGCCGACGTGGGGCTGGCCACCGACGGCGACGGCGACCGCCTTGGCGCGATGGACGGGCTGGGGAACTTCGTCGATCCACACCACATCTTCGCTCTGGCCTTGCAGCATTTGGTCGAAGAGCGGGGTTGGAGCGGGCGGGTGGTCAAGAGCATCTCCACCACACGGATGGTGGATCGGCTGGCCGCGCGCTACGATCTGCCGGTGGTGGAAACGCCGGTCGGCTTCAATCACATCGCCGACCATATGCTGAACGATAATGTGCTCATCGGCGGCGAGGAATCGGGCGGGCTGAGCATCAAGGGCCACATTCCAGAGGGGGACGGCGTGCTGATGGGGTTGCTGCTCCTGGAGATCATCGCCGCGGCCGAAGCGCCCTTACACGAATTGGTGGAACAACTCCAAGCGGAGGTCGGCCCGGCCTGCTATGCCCGCAGCGATATGCCGCTACGCGCTCCCGTCGCCAAGGAGAAAATGGTCGCCCGACTCACCGAGAGCGCGCCGGATTCGCTGGGAGGCGAGCGGGTCGTCGATGTGAGCACACTGGACGGGGTAAAGTATCTGCTGGCCGATGATTCCTGGCTTCTGATCCGCCCCTCCGGCACGGAGCCGGTGCTGCGCGTCTATACCGAGGCGCGGGATCAGGAGATGGTCGATGAGTTGCTGGCCTACGGTGAAAAGTTAGCGGGTCAAAAATGATAAGGAATATGGAAAGTTACTTCGTTGCTATCGAGGGGCCTATCGGGGTGGGGAAGACAACGTTGGCCCGCCTGTTGCAGCCACGTCTCAAAACAGAGCTGGTACTGGAGGCATTCGAGGAGAATCCATTCCTCTCAGATTTCTACGCCGACCGCGTCCGGTATGCCTTTCAGACCCAGATGTTTTTCCTGCTGAGCCGCTATCGTCAGCAGCAAGCAGCGCGGGCACAGTTGGAGCAAGGGCCACTCGTCTCCGACTACACGTTTGCCAAGGACAGCCTCTTCGCCCACCTCAACCTGGCCGGCGATGAGTTGGACGTTTATCAGCAACTTTACGACGTGCTGGCGGATCGCGTCCGCATCCCCGACCTGGTGATCTATCTGCGGGCCGACACCGACGCGCTGATGGTGCGCATTGCGACCCGCGACCGGGCCTACGAGCGGGAGATGGACCGTGATTACATCGACGACGTGCGGCAGGCCTACGAGCGCTACTTCTCCAATTATACGCGCACGCCGCTGCTGGTCATCGACACCAACGATCTGAACTACGTGGATGAGCAGGGCGCATTGGCCTTCGTCGAGGGGCAAGTGCGGAAAGCGCTCGGCATCGGGGCCTACCAGCGCCCGCTCCCCCAGATGGAGAAAGCCAGCGCGGGGCCTGTGCAACCGGCGACGCTCGAATGGGCGGAGGAGAAGCAGCGCTGGGACGCGGTGAGAGCTTTCCTGGCGGCCAATGACGCGCTGGGGCGAGTAGGGGCCGCTTTGGTGGGTCAGGGCATCACAGGGCAACCACAGGATAATGAGATCAAGCGCAAGCTGGAAGGGGCATTGCAGGAAGCGATGATGGAATTGCAAAGC
>CAZDYW010000496.1:0-2383 GCA_964509655.1 uncultured Anaerolineales bacterium | reverse complement strand
AGTGTCTCCGCAATGTAGGGGCGATCCCTCCGTGGTCGCCCTGAGCGAAAGAGCATGTTAGTTTCTTCCAGATCCCTTGTTAGGACACGGAGGTTTGACATGACAAAACATCCCCTTGGCGTACTCGTCATCCACGGCTTCACGGCCAGCCTGGATTGCGTCAGCGGCGTGACGGAGGCCCTGAAACCGCTGGGCATACCCACCCGCATGCCCGTCCTGCGCGGACACGGCGCAGAATCGCCGGAAGCTATGCGCGGCGTCGATTGGCGCGATTGGGTCGCCGACGCCGAAGCCGCGCTCCAAGACATACTGGACGAGGCCGAACGAGCGATCATCTTCGGGCACAGTATGGGCGGGCTGGTGACACTCACACTGGCCGCCGATCACGCCGACCACATCGACAGCATCGTAGTAGCGGCCGCCGCCGTCCAACTGGACTCACCCCTGGCCCCCGGACGGCCATTCTATTTCCTGGCCCCACTGGCCTCCCGCTTGATGGGAAAGCTGGATATGCCGCCGACCTATGCCGACCCCAGCCTGGCACCGAATGACACCAATTACTCCTGGGCGCCCGGCGACGCCGTACTCTCCCTGCTGCGGTTCAGCGAGCGAACGCGCCAGCGCCTGCCAGAGGTGAATGTGCCAACTCTCATTATGCAGAGCCGCAAGGATACCACCGTGGCCCCGGAGAGCGCCGAGATCATCTACAACCGCATCTCCACCCCGCCGGAACAAAAACGCATCGTCTGGTTCGAGAAAACGGAGCACGAGATGTTCCGCGATTGTGAGCGCGAGGCCACCATAAAAACAGTGGCGGATTACGTGCAGGAACGGATTACGGTTTGAAGATTGGTTCAATCTCAGAGATTGAACCAATCTAATAGCGGAGGTGACACTTGAAAACATTAGCCAACTTGGCGTTGGAGACAGCCCGAACGCGCGGCGCGACCTATGCCGACGTGCGCATCATCGAGCACCGCGAGCAACGCATTCGCACCAAAAACGGCGCGGTCGAGGCGCTCAGCGAGACCGAGGACCACGGCTTCGGCGTGCGCGTCGTCGCCGAGGGAGCCTGGGGCTTCGCCTCCAGCGCAGTCCTCAGCAAGAACGCGGTGGAACAGACAGCCGCCTTGGCGGTGGAGATCGCCCGCGCCAGCGCACTGGCCCAGAAGAGGCCGGTCGAACTCGGCCCGCCGGTGAGCAGCAGCGGCAGCTACCGCACGCCGGTCGAAATCGATCCCCTTGACGTACCCGCCGATGAGAAAATCGCGCTGCTGCTGGAGGCGGATGACGCTATGCGAAGGGTGGAGGGCGTGAGCATCGCTCGCGGCTCCCTCGTCTGCCTGCGGGAAAAGAAAATCTTCGCCAACACCGAGGGCGCCCTCGTCGAGCAGGAGATCATCGAGACTGGCGGCGGCATCGTCGCGCTGGCCATCGAGGGCGACGAGGTACAGCAGCGCTCCTACCCCAACTCCTTCGGGCGCGACCAGCGCACGCTCGGCTGGGAATACATCCAGCGGGCCGACCTGCCGGGCAACGCGGAGCGGATCGCCAGCGAGGCAGTGGCCCTGCTGAGCGCCGATCCCTGCCCCAGCGGCGTGACCACGCTCATCCTCGGCCCCACGCAGTTGGCCTTACAGATCCACGAATCCTGCGGCCATCCCACCGAACTGGATCGCGTCTTCGGCACCGAGGCGGCCTATGCGGGCACCAGCTTCCTCACCCCGGACAAGCTCGGCAAGCTGCGCTACGGGTCGCCCGTGGTCAACCTCACCGCCGACGCCACCATTCCGGGCGGACTGGGCACCTTCGGCTGGGACGACGAGGGCGTGCCGGCCCAACGTGTGCCCCTGGTGCGCGAGGGGCGCTTCGTCGGCTACCTGAGCTCGCGGGAGACGGCGGTGGAGCTGGCGCAGCGCAAGGGCTATGATCCAGAAGAGGCCCATTCAGGCGGCGCAATGCGAGCCTCCGGCTGGAACCGCATCCCCCTGATCCGCATGACCAACATCTCCATCGAGCCGGGAGAATGGTCGTTCGACGACCTCATCGCCGACACCGACGAGGGGATCTATATGGAGACCAACCGCAGTTGGTCCATCGACGACAAGCGGCTCAATTTCCAGTTCGGCACAGAGATAGGCTACGAGATCAAGAATGGCAAGCTGGGGCGCATGCTGAAAAACTGCACCTATGCGGGGATCACGCCACAGTTCTGGGGCGCGTGTGACGCGGTCTGCGATGAAGAGCGGTGGGAAGTGTGGGGCACGCCGAACTGCGGGAAGGGCCAACCGAGCCAGATCGCCCACACCGGACATGGAGCAGCGCCGGCCCGCTTCCGCGAAGTGCAAGTGGGCATAACCCAATAACCTTTACGTTTCACGTT
>CAZDYW010000495.1:0-2386 GCA_964509655.1 uncultured Anaerolineales bacterium | reverse complement strand
GGCTTGCTCAAGCTGCTGATGCTCAACTGGCTTTTTGATTGGCTTCAGGATCGCTTTGGATTTGGAAGAGGTTTTTCTTGTACCGGTTGCGGATGCGGTATCATCTTGCTTCTCATTTTCTTGATGCTTACCTGCTCTGTCATCACCGGCACTGATTGGTTCAGAATTGGATTTTGATGGTATCGTAGCGGCGGCTTCAATCGCCGAGCCGATGGAAGTTGTGCTACGAGTTTTGCGATGATACTGTGGTTAAGTGGAGGTTCTCATGGAGAGCTTGGAAAGTATAGCTGTAGATATACAACAGTGTACAGAGTGTAGTTTGTGTGAAAATCGTGCATATGCGGTACCGGGTGAGGGTCCTCCGGATGCTCAGGTTGTCTTCATCGGCGAGGCGCCAGGCGCACAAGAGGATAAAGTGGGGCATCCTTTCGTCGGGCGTGCGGGTAGCTTGCTCGACAAAATGTTAGATACCATAGACCTGAAGCGCGAGGATGTCTTTATCACTAATGTCGTCAAATGCCGCCCCCCAGATAACCGGTCCCCACACAAGAGCGAGATCGCCGCTTGCCGCCCCTTTCTGGATCAACAATTGGCGGCCATTCAGCCGAAGCTGATAGTTACGCTGGGCCGGTTTGCTACCTCCCAGTTTGTCTCTGGACGTATATCGGACCTGCATGGTCATCCACAGCGTGTCGATGGTTTGTTGGTTTATCCTGTTTTTCACCCGGCTGCCGCTTTGCGGCGCACTTCCTGGAAGCAAGCTCTGGAGGAGGATTTCCAGAGGTTGCCTGATCTGATGGAGGCTGAGCGAATGAATCCTGATAACTTTCCTAATAATTCCCGGAGCCAGATGCCGGATTCAGATGAGGTTGAATTGAAGACCTCCGAGGAGCCTGATCTCTTTGATCCTGATGGACTTGAGGGAGAGGAGTGGCGTCCTATTCCGGGCTACGAAGGCTATGATGCGAGCAGTTTTGGTCGTGTGCGCAGCTATTACGCCCGTGGCTCAGGCCCAGATGGCTCACAGGGCCGTTGGCATATCGCCAAGGAGCCTCAACGCATCTTGCGTCCCAGTCAACAGAAACGCGGCTACCGCATCGTCCAGGTGCAAAAGGACGAGAAGACAGCCGTGAAGCGGGTGGGAGAACTGGTCGCGCTCGCGTTCTTGGGGCCGAAGCCCGAGGGGATGGTGCTCTGTCGCATCGACGGCGTTCCAAGCAATAGTCGCCTCGATAACCTGCGCTATGCTCCACCCGATGAGATCGTGAGGAACGTACCTTGTGGAGAGGATCATTATCTCTCCAAGTTGACGGATGAAGACGTGCTGGATGCCCGCCGTCGAAGGGCCGCAGGTGAGCGGATTTCGACTCTGGCCACAGAGTATGGCGTCACGGAGACGACTATCGCCAGTGTGTGTCGGGGCGAATCCTGGAAGCACGTTGGAGGGCCGATTACCAAGCGGCAATCTCCACTGACGGATCAAGATGTCAGGGACATCCGGAAGATGTATTCGGCCGGCGGGGTGACGCTGATGGAGTTGGAGGAGCAATTCGGCGTTTCGGTCTCCTACCTATCCCGCTTAGTGCGAGGAAAGTATCGCCGTGACGCGGGCGGCCCCATCGTGGCTGGGCGCGGGCGGGAAACCGAGGGCGGAGAAATTCCCTAGGTGATGCTACGGGGCGACATCTGGAAATTCTAGATAGTCTGCCGGTATGGTTTTCGTTAGGTAGACCGTTTCGTCGGCTTTGTGAAATGTGATACCTTGGGCGTGCGCCTCGGCTGCGTGGATGGTGATTATTGTGGGGTGCTCGGTATGGCGGGCTCCCACTCGCGTGGCAGTCTCTCGGTCGGGTGAGAGGTGAACGTATTGGCGCTCCATAGGGCGGAGCCCCTCGCGCCGGATACTTCCCAGCGCATCAGGGGATGTGCCGTGGTAGAGCAGTGGCGGCGGCGTGCATGGCTCATAGCGGATGGGCTGACCCAGTGTGTGACCGTAGCGGGCGCGGATGTGGCCTTCTTCTATCTCGAAACGTCTCTTCCCGTCCCCGCTGCCTTCTGCGACGATGTGCTTCACATCCCCATAATTGGCCCAGCGGAAATTGGGCAGCCCCTGCACGATTTCCATAACCTCAGATAGGGAAGCCCAGCCCTCTTCGTCCAGTTCAAGCGCGAAGCGTTCCGGTTGATGGCGGAGGAGGAGGGCTAGAAATTTGCTCAGCTTGATCAAGCGGCGTCTGTCGGCCTTTTTTGGTTGACCTCTTCTCATTGCTCGTGTCCTCTCGCTATTTTGAGCTTCGCTACCCTACAGAACTTTTGTTCTTGCTTTGTAGTGGTTGAGTTTGTGTTAATCCGGCATTAGCAAAAGTCATCCTGAGGGCTTCGACCG
>CAZDYW010000494.1:0-2400 GCA_964509655.1 uncultured Anaerolineales bacterium | reverse complement strand
CGCTGAACCCCCTGCTCGGTGAACACGAATTGCGTCATATCCTCGCTGACTGCGGCGCAAAGGCGGTTATCACCACCCGCAACTGGTATGGGCAAGATTACGCGGCGACTTTAGCTCGATTGTCCCCCGACCTGCCCAGTTTGCGATACGTGATTGTCCGTGACGCGGCGGATACACGACATTCGAGTGACGGGGATAGGCCTATCTTTTGGCCCCTGAAAGATGTGATGGCCCTCGGCGAGCCCTTACAGCGCGTCAGGCTCTCTGCCGAGGACACAGTTCTGATCTCCTATACCTCCGGCACGACGGGCAGGCCCAAAGGAGTGGTACATACCCAAGGTCGACATTGGGGCTTGGCGGTGCGGGCGGTCAACCCGCGCCTGAATATCCGTCTGCTGCGCTGCTTGCTACTTCCCTTTCCTCCTTATCATTATGCTGGCCTGTTTGGGATCGTCGCCACATTACTGGCCGGCGGTCGGGTGATCTTGATGGATCGCTTCAATCCGCGACAAATGTTGGAGTA
This sequence comes from uncultured Anaerolineales bacterium, assembly GCA_964509655.1. Classification (GTDB taxonomy): domain Bacteria; phylum Chloroflexota; class Anaerolineae; order B4-G1; family B4-G1; genus CAZANJ01. The sequence goes on along the minus strand of CAZDYW010000494.1, from coordinate 1,877 downwards.
TATCCAGACAGAAAAGGTCTCCCAAATCGCCGCTTCGCCGACTATGTACCGCTGGTTGCTGCGCACGCCGGGACAGGAACGTTACGATCTATCATCGATAAAGCGGGTTACCCTTTCCACAGAGCCCTGCTCCCTCGACCTGGCGCGAGCGCTCCACGAACGGCTGAGGTGCCACCTGGAAAATATGTACGGCACAACCGAGAGCATGGTGATTAGCTGGACCGGTCCAGGTGATTCTTGGGAACAGGTAGGCAAAACTGTGGGGCAGCCCGCGCCCGGCGTCCGGATACAGATCGTGGACGACGATCAGCAGCCGTTACCGGTGGGCGAGCGGGGCGAGATCGCCGTCCAGACCTCGCAGATGATGATGGGCTATTATCGCGACCCTGAAATGACGACTCAGGTTCTAGATTCCGAGGGATGGTTCTACACCGGAGATATTGGAAGGCTGGACGAGGACGGCTATTTGCGGCTGGTGGATCGCAAAAAGGACATGATCATCCGCGCCGGTGAGAACATCTACCCGGCGGAGATCGAACGGTATCTGGAAAGCCACCCGCTGATCCGGCGGGCCGGAGTGGTCGGTGTCCCCAGCGCAATAGGCGGCGAGGAGGCCTGGGCCTACCTGGAGCTACAGCCCGGTGCGACTTTGACCGTCAAGGAAGTATTGAACTTCTGCCGGGGGCAAATTGCGCCCTTCAAGATCCCTGTCCAGGTGCGTTTCGAGGAACGTTTGCCCACGACCGCTACCGGTAAGGTGCAAAAGTTCAAACTGCGCGAAATGACGGTTAAGGAAGGAACTCCCAGATGACCCAACTTGAACCCCTTTCTTTTGAAGCTTTCCAGGCCATGCTGGCCGAGCTGTTGGACGTGAATGTGGACCAGCTCTTGCCAGGGACCTACTTCGTCACTGACTTGGGCGTGGACTCGATGCGCATGCTCCAGATGTTATTGCTGTTGGAGGAAATGGGCCTCGAATTGCCGCTCGATGCGGCCTGGCAAATTCAGACCGTGGGCGATGCCTACCGCCATTACCAGCAGCAGGCGACTTGAAAAGCTAATGGGCAGGATCGAGATTAGAGATTTTGACGGAGATCTCGAAGCGCTCTCCGCTATGGCGCACGAAACGTGGCTTGAGGAGTACGGTGAGGATACCTGGCCCAATCTATACCACCCAGAGCTGGCACGGAACCTATTCGCCGATGTCCCGGACCCGCGCTTCCTGATCGGAGCCTACGATGGTCCCAAGCTGGTCGCTTTCGTCGCCAACTTGCCGAGAACTTACAGATTCAACGGTGAGGCTTACAAAGGCATCGCCTCCTGCATGCTGGTCGCCCGCCGGGAATATCGGGGGGCCGCTTTATACCTGGTCGCCGAAAGCCTTCGTCGCAATGAAGATTTTGGCGCCGACTTCGCGCTGATGACCCTGGAAAGGGGACATCGCTCGCGGTACCTGTTCGGGGAGCTGAGGCCCCACAAGCGCATTGAAGGGCTAAAGTCGATGTACACAATTATTCATCCGGTCGATTTTGAGCGCATTGTGGAGAGCGAAAATCTGAAATGGCACGAGGCAGCCGCCGTCAGGCTCTTCGGCGCCGACCGTCCCATCACCGCTCCCTCGGTCGATGGCACGGTGCGGCCTTACCGCGCTGCCGATCTGCTCGAAATACTCGCCTTGACCGAGCGCTATTCCGCCGATTCCCATAGCTTGATCCGCGTTTTCGACGCGGAATCATTGGCCCACCGCCTCCACACCAAGGCAGTCACCTCGACAGTGGTTTACGAGCGAGATGGTGCCGTCGAGGGATTTATCAACTTTACCATCCGTGAGATGATCTGCAAGCGGGGGACACACCGTTGGGCCTGGCTTGATTTCC
>CAZDYW010000493.1:0-2406 GCA_964509655.1 uncultured Anaerolineales bacterium | reverse complement strand
CAATCTCACGTCAATCGAACCTATGCTTCCCGCACGTAGACGTATTCGACTTCGCGGCCGATCCGTCGCGCGCCATCGTAGAGGTAGGCATAGACGGTGTAGAGTCCTTGTTCGTCGGGAGTGATCTCGGCGGAGTAAGTCGCTTCCTCGCCCGCGTCCAGGCTCTTGGTCTCCACGATGGCCAATTCCTCGAACTCACCGCTCGGCGAGTCCGCCCAGAACTCCATGCTCAACCCCGTGCTCTGGGTCAAGCCGCGGAGCGTGGCCTCGATGCGGATCTTCTCACCGATGAGGGAGTAGGGCTCGGTCATTGCGAACAGGCTGGTCAGCTCGGCTACCTCCTTGCCCACCGTGACCAGGATGCCGGGCGACTCCCAATGGAAGCGTTCGCCGTCCTTCCACCCATCAAGTGTGATGTAGAGACTGCCGGTCCGATTGGCCGAAATCTGGAAGGGTATCTCCCGCTCCTCGTTCTGCTTCAGGATGGAGATGTAGCTTCCCGTCCCCAGCACGCCGATGCTGTAAGCGTCCAAGGAATTCAGCTTCACGTCCAGCGCCGTCAAATCCTCAACGCCTATGTTTTTCAAGCGCAGCGTTATCCATTCTCGGCCAGTGTCGGTGCTAGTCGGAGTAATCTCATATTCAAGCGGATACTTCAAACCCATTCTCGTTCATTACCTCCTTTCCATTTCTTCCTTAGCGAAAAAGTAGAAGATCCCACGCCCTGGTTTGTATGGTCGACTTTCGCGGCTCCCTAGACTGCCTCCGCTTCCGATTCCAGTTGCAGCCATCTGATGATGTCCCGGCGGCGCAGCACTCCTGCCAGGCTGCCATCGCTCATAACGGGCAGCAAACGCACGTCCCGCGCCGATAGCTTGTTCATCGCCTCGGCTGCGTCGCCATCCGATGCCACCACGCTCAGATCATCGATGGGCGTCATAATGTCACGCGCCTGGGTGGATTGCCAATCCTCTCGCGCCACGGAGCGCACGTCATCCAGCGTCACGATACCCACTACCTGCCCATCACTCAGCACAGGGAAGGCGTGATCATCCGTCCCCATGACGTGTCCATGTACCAGATTGTCAATGGAGACGTCGGGCGAGACGGTCGGCGGATCGGTGCGCATCATGCGCTTCACCGGCACGTCCTCCAGGATGTCCTGAACCACGACCTTCTGGTAGCTCCGCGCGGAGGCGCTGTTGAGGAACCAACCGATGAAGGCCAGCCAGAGGCCGTTGGCGACGCCCGATCCAAAGAAGGGGATGCGCGTGCCGAAGGCCATCGAGACCCCGCCGAAGATCATCAGCCAGGCGATGGCTTGACCCACCCAGGAGGCCCAGCGCGTAGCGCGGCGAAGATCATCGGTGATTGCCCACAGGATGGAGCGCAGCACGCGCCCGCCGTCCAGCGGGAAGCCGGGGATCAGGTTGAAGACGCCCAGCGTCACGTTGATCGAGCCCAGCCACATCAACATCATCGCAATTGGCCCCAGGTTGGAGATGATCTCCTCCGGCTTTTGCACGGCGGCGATGGGGCCGCCGCTCGCCCCCGCGATGCCAAGCAGAGCGACGCCGATGACGAAGCTGGTGATCGGGCCTAGTATGGCCATCAGGAACTCGCCCCCGGGGCTATCGGGGTCGCGCTGGATGTTGGAGACGCCGCCGAAGAGGTGCAGTGTGATGCTGCGAACCGGCACGCCACGCGAACGGGCCACCAACGAATGGGCCATCTCGTGGGCCAGCACGGAGCCGAAGAAGAGCAACGCGGCGACGATGGACAGGCCCCATTGCAACATGGTGCTCCAATCGGAATGAAACTCACCGAACATGGAGCCCAGGTTCCAGGTGATCATGATGAAGATCAGGAACCAGCTCCAATCGATGCGGATGTCGATGCCAAAAATGCGACCGATGCGAAAACCCTTTTGCATAACGCGCCTCCTCGTAATCTAGCTCATCTCGCGACGCCGGGCGGGCTTCGGCGGCTAACTGTGCCGCTGGCTCAGCTCTGGATCTGGCGATCCAGAGCGAGCAGAGCGGATAAATCACTCACGGGTTGCCGCCTCACCGCCCAACTCACTTAGTTAGTATAACAGAAAACGCCGCTCTTTGTTTACGGGCCATGTAGGAGTAGCCTTTGGACTGCGTTGGAAAAAGTTGGAGTTGGGTTGGCCCCTCCATCCTGATGTTAGGGGTTACGGTCAACAACCACGCCCAGCGAGCGCGTCTTCAGGGATGGGGTATCCTCGTCCGGCTCGACCGCCAGATCGTTGATCACCTCGACGACGCCGCGCTGTTGATCAGCGACTTCCTCCGCTCTCTCGCGGATTGAGGCGCTGTCGACCTGACCGGTCAGGGTGACGATGCCGCGATCGCTGCCCACTTCGATCTCCGATAGCTCGGT
>CAZDYW010000492.1:0-2407 GCA_964509655.1 uncultured Anaerolineales bacterium | reverse complement strand
TTCCCGCATTTTGTGGCACAGCGTCACTTTGTCCCTAATGTGGCTCGGATTTGGTAATCCGAGCCGAGCACGGCTGACGCCACGCGAAATTACAAAGAGCCGAGGCTTTGAAGTGGTTACAGGCACCCGCCCAAACTTGACCGTAATAGCCTCTAGCTGTATAATATATGCATTCTAATATATATACTGTGGTCTGTGTTTACCAATGGCTGATAAAGACGATAGATACACCCAAGCATCCGACTTGTTTCACCTTCTGTCGCACGAACCTCGACTGCGCATCCTGGACGAGTTACGGCGCGGTGAGGCTTGCGTTTGCCACCTGCAGGCGGTGCTGGATCGCCCTCAAGCCTACGTTTCGCAGCAACTGCGAGTGCTGCGCGAGGCCAAGGTCGTGGATGACACCCGGGACGGCGTTTTCGTCTACTACCGGGTAGCTGACCGGCAAGTGGAACATCTGCTGGAAGAAGTGCTGGGGCCAGCCGGCGAGCGCACAACGCTAGCATGTTGTCCGTGCCCTCATTGTGAAGAATCGTCAGCCTAGCCGGTCGACAATCTGACGCCGAACTATTAAGCCACGAACGACGTGGCTCTTTTTTAGACGCCAATATATGCGTATCAGTGCATATGCAATGCGGGAGATATTTCAGTGACTATTTTGTCTTATCTGGGATCGCTGCTTCAGGCCGGGGCGGGTAGCCTGGCGGCCTATCTGGCTGCGCACGTTCTGCTGTGTTTGTTACCGGCCTTCTTTATCGCTGGCGCGCTTTCAGCGCTGATACCCAAGGAAGCCATCACCAAATATCTGGGCCGTGACGCCCCAAAGTGGCTCTCCTATCCGATGTCAGCGCTGGGCGGATTCGTGCTGGCCGTTTGCTCATGCACGATCATGCCGCTCTTCGCCAGTATCTACAAGAAGGGCGCTGGATTGGGACCGGCGATCACATTCTTGTTCGTTGGCCCTGCGGTCAATATCCTGGCCATCACCTTCACTGGTGCAGTGATTGGGATGGACATCGCGATGGGGCGCATCATCCTCTCGTTGATCTTCGGCATCAGCATCGGCTTGCTGATGGCCTGGCTCTTCCGCGAGGAAGATAGGGCCCACAGCGAAGCGACTAACAACAATCGCCTCTTCTCACAGCGTGCCGATGTCCCCCTCCGCCTCTGGGGTTTCCTGGCACTATTACTGGGCATGCTGATCGTCGGTACACTACAGGTCGGCTTGCTGCGGAACAGCTACGCGACATTCACTCTGCCCAGCGGATGGGGCAGTGCGCTCCAGGCCTGGCTGGATAAAACCATCCCACCGAACCCCTCGTTGGGCATTGAGGGTGTAAGCGTTCAAGGCCTCTTTCTGATCGGCCAGTTGGTCCTGATTGCGATTGCGGCCTGGCTGGGCCTGAACGAGGTCGATCGCGGTTTCAATCGCTGGACGTACATCGCGCTCGGATTGGTCACGCTTACGTTAATGGTAGCTTCGTTCAAGGTCGTGGCAACAGAGCAAGGTCTGAGCATTGGGATTACGGGCCGGCTCGTGGCGGAGGCGGCGCTCATCGCGGCGGTCTGGTGGGGGGCGGTCAACTGGTTCGAATCTTATGAAATCCAGCAGTGGCTGTGGGAGATGTGGCGCTTCGTCAAACAAATCATTCCCTTGCTATTGATCGGCGTCTTCGTGGCCGGAATGGCACGATCCGTTATTCCCGCGACCTGGATCAAGGCCATCGCGGGACGCAATACCGTATGGGCCAACCTGGTCGGAGTGCTATTCGGCGTCTTTATGTACTTCCCCACCCTCGTGGAGGTGCCCATAGCACAGACATTCCTCTCACTGGGTATGCATCGCGGCGTGCTGCTGGCCTACCTGTTGGCCGATCCAGAGTTGAGCCTTCAGTCCATTCTGATCACCAACTCGGTTCTGGGTAAGAAGAAGACAGCAGTCTACGTCGTGCTGGTAACGATCTTCAGCACTCTTTCGGGGCTGATTTTCGGTTGGTTCATCGGTTAAAGTATAGGTCCCTGGTTCCAGTTTTATCAGATTGGGACAGAGTAACAAAAATTCATGAGATAATAATGGAGGTAATGATGGAGATCAAGATTCTAGGGATGGGATGTCCTAAGTGCAACCGCTTAGAGAATCTGGCACGCGAGGTAGTCGATGAGCTGGACGTCGATGCGACGTTCGCTCACATCAAGGATATGGATGTCATTATGGAGTATGACGTGATCAATACTCCCGCGCTCGTCATCGACGAGGAAATCAAAGCATCGGGCCGGCTACCGCGCAAAGAGGAGATCACAGCCTGGATCCAAGCCGCTCTGGATTAGGTTCATCCCAAGCTAGGAGGAAAAGCGCGGCATTGAACATACTACGATCCGATTCAAATGCCAGAGACAAAGCCACTAG
>CAZDYW010000491.1:0-2454 GCA_964509655.1 uncultured Anaerolineales bacterium | reverse complement strand
CTAGCTCTATTTCCCCAGCTCGCCCAACTCATCCTCGCGGAAGGTAGCGATGATCATCTCCTCGTCGGGATCGCGACCGGGGAGATAGCCAAAGCGCTCCTGCACGCGCTGACCGACGGCGCGGAAAATATCGGCCACGGGAATGCCGACCGGGCAAGCTTCGCTGCACATCCCGCACCCCACGCAGGCATGGGCCATATGGAGCATGCGCGTCACGTGGAAAAGCAGCGTGTCCGCGGGCAGGCGCACGCCGCCCTTGCGCTCGGCCCAGTCCCAGTAACGGGCCGAGGGGTGATCGAATATATCGGTGCGGAAGATGCACTCCTTACAATAGCAGATGGGACAGGTGACCATACAATTTTGGCAGCGGATGCAGGAGGAGAACTCAGACAACAGGGATGCCGGGGAGCGCGTCCGCTCGCCGAAGGCCGCGAAGCGCCGGTCACGCTCGGCGATGCGAGCGGCGCTAAGGGACTGAATCGCCTCTTGGCGCGAGTTGAGGTTGAGGTTGAGGTTGAGGTTAAGGTTTAGCAGATCGGCCAGTTCGTCATCTTGTACCGAGACCAACAGCCGCTCGTCGTTGGGCAGGCCCAGCAGCCCGATGGCGATGTGAGGAGCGTAGGTCGACGCGCTGGAGCCGGGGATGGGATACTCACACATCGTGCAAGCGGACCGGAAAGCGTAGCCATCCAAGGGGGCGACCCGGCCCTCACGCGCCGCAGCCAACGCCGCTGCCACGGGATCCAGCCCCGCCTCCATCATCCGGGCGTAATCCTCCACGCTGTAAGCGCCCAGGCAGTCGATCCCGATGAGCAGCACGTCATCGAGCAGCACCTGCTGCACCTTGGAAAGCTCGACCGCCGTGCGCAGCTCACAGTTGCGCAGCACGGCTCCGACCCGCCCCAGGGAACCGGTGGCCGTGATGCGCCCCAGCTCCGTCGCCGCGTTGACGGGCAGCACAGGAGCCAGCGGCGCGGCGCGCTCCAGCAAGGCCGGATCGCGTATCAAAGTAGGCACAGCGTTGCGCCCGTCGAGGGTGCGCAGCGGGACCAGCAGCCCATCCACCACCCCCTCGGTCAACAGCGTCTTCAGCAGCCGCTCAATCGCATGGCCCGTACCTTCACTTACCTCCAACCAACCATTCATAATTCACCATTCACCACTCGCCGCTAAGACCTGACAGGTCCTAAACAGGCGCTAAATGCTCCATTGTCCACGCAGGGGAGATGGCCCCAGCTCTTTGATCGCCGCCACCATCTCCGTCACCGTGTCGGCGAAGTATTGCCCCTCGGAGGCGCTGACCCAACGGAGCCAAACGCGCTCAGGCTCCAGCCCCAACTGGGCCAGCACCTCGTGGACGATGGCGACGCGGCGCCGCGCCTTGTAGTTGCCGGATTGATAATGACAATCGCCGGGATGACAGCCGCCGATGAGCACGCCGTCGGCCCCCTCCAGGATCGCCTTGGCGACGTAGATGGGGTCCAGTTGCCCGCTGCACATCAGCCGGATGATGCGCACGTTGGACGGGTACTGGATGCGGGATGTCCCGGCCAGATCGGCGGCGGTGTAAGTACACCAGTTGCAAAGAAAAGCGACAATTCGAGGCTCAAAGTCTTCACTCATTACTCTCATCTACTCCCAATCGACCAATGCAGCGTCCACCTGGGCCAGCGCTTGCACCGGCTCAAAGGCCGGCTGACGGCTGGCACCGTTGGGACAGACGGCCACGCATACTCCGCAGCCCTGACAAAGGTGCTCGATCACACGGGCGAAACGCTCCTCGTAGTCCAGCGCCCGCGCGCCATAAGGGCAAGCTTCCACACAAAGGCCGCAGAAACTGCAAAGCTTCCGCTCGACCGTGACGACATCACGGCGTGGCTCCGCCGGTCTGGCGACGACGAGGGCGGCCCGCAGCGCCGCCGCTCGCGCCTGGGCCATGCTCTCCTCGATGGAACGCGGCCCGTAGGCCAACCCACAGAGGAAGAGGCCCGGCTTGCTCAAGTCGGTCGGGCGCAGCTTGGGATGGGCTTCGGCGAAGAAGCCGTCCTCATCCAGCGCCAGCCCCAACATCTCGGCCAGAGGGCGATTGTCGCGCGGAGCGATGCCGGTGGAAAGGGCCAGCAAATCGGCCATCAGTGTAACTCGCTCGTCATAGAGCGTGTCGTGGACGGTGACGCGCAACCTCTCGCCCGCCGCTTCGACCAGGGGTTTCTCCGGCGGCTCGTAGCGGAAGAAACGCACTCCTCGCCGCCGGGCTTCCCGGTAGGCCAGTTCCTGCGTCCCCATTGTGCGGATGTCGCGGAAGAGGATGTTGATCTCGATGTCGGGATCGAGCTCCTTGAGCGCCAGCGCGTTTTTTATGGCATGTCCACAGCATAGGCGGGAGCAGTAGGGCCGCTCCTCGTCGCGGGAGCCCACGCATTGGATCATGGTGATGGATTTGAGGTTGAGGTT
>CAZDYW010000490.1:0-2463 GCA_964509655.1 uncultured Anaerolineales bacterium | reverse complement strand
GTCTAATTACCGAACTTGATAGTCAAAAACGATTACGGCGGTGTATGACTGCGATTTAAAGAGGTAGGGACTCCCATGGCGCACCCCTTCATCACGACCGAAAACCTGCACCACACCTACCAGCTCGAGGGCGGAGCGGAGATCGACGCGCTGCGCGGCATTGACCTGACCATCGAGCGGGGAGAGTTCGTCGCGCTCATCGGCCCCAACGGCTCCGGGAAATCCACCTTGGCCCGTCATTTCAACGCGCTGCTGCTCCCCACAGAAGGAAAGGTCTGGGTGGACGGATTGCTGACCGCCGATCCGCGCAATCTCTGGGCAGTGCGGGAACGGATCGGGATGGTCTTCCAGAACCCTGATAACCAGTTTGTGGCCAGCACGGTCGAGGAGGATGTGGCCTTTGGCCCGGAGAACTGGGCCCTGCCGCCGGACGAAATCCGCCAGCGGGTTGATGAGGCGCTGGAAATCGTGGAGCTGAAGCGTTATCGTGCCCATCCGCCAGAGATGCTCTCCGGCGGGCAGAAGCAGTTAGCCGCCATAGCGGGCGCTTTGGCAACCAGACCGGCGGGCCTCATCCTCGACGAGCCGACCTCAATGCTCGATCCGCCAGGGCGCCGCCGCGTGCTGGAGACCATCCGGCGTCTCAACGCCGAGCAATCAATCACCGTGGCGCTGATCACCCACGAGATGGAGGAAGCGGTCGCTGCCCAGCGGGTGTTGGTTATGCAGGCCGGGCGTGTCGCGATGGATGGGCCGCCGGAGGAGATCTTCGAGCAAGCGGACCGGCTGCGAGGCTGGGGGCTGGATCTGCCTCCGGCCATTGAGATCGCCCGACGCCTGCGAGCGGAGGGGCTGGCGCTGCCGCCCGGCCTGCTGACGATGGAACAACTGACGGAGGCGCTGTGCTGATCCAGGTCGAGAATCTGACCCACACCTACGCGGTGGGCTCCCCGCTGGAACATACCGCCTTGCACGGGGTGAACTTGGAGATCGGACCCGGCGAGCACGTGGGCCTGCTTGGCCCGACCGGCTCCGGCAAATCCACGCTGGTGCAGCACCTGGCCGGGCTGCTGGAACCGACTGCCGGTCATGTGCGGCTCGATGGCGTGGTCGCACATGAGCGCAATGCCCCCGCGCGTGCCCGCCGACGCCAGGTGGGATTGGCCTTCCAGTACCCGGAACATCAAATCTTTGAACAGACCGTCTTCCGCGAGGTCGCTTTCGGGCCACGCAACCTGGGATTGGAAGAGGCGGAGATCAGAGAGCGAGTGGGCTGGGCTTTGGAATTGGTGGGCCTGGATCCGACCAAGGTGGAAGATCGGGTGCCCTTCACCCTGAGCGGGGGCGAGATGCGCCGCGTGGCGCTGGCGAGTATGCTGGCGATGCGCCCCGCAGTCGTGATCCTGGATGAACCGACCGCTGGGCTGGATCCGCGCGGTCGGCGGGATCTGCTGGGCCGTGTGCGCGGCTGGCAAGCTGAGGCCAACCTGACCATGATCCTCGTCTCCCATGATTTGGAGGCTCTGGCTCGCTTCTCCGAGCGGGTGGTGCTGCTGAATGCCGGGGAGATCGTGGCCGATGGCCCGGCCCGCGAAGTGCTCAGCGACGGCGAGTTGCTCTGCGCCGCCGGGATGGACGCGCCGCAATCGGTGAAGTTGCTACAAAAGCTGCGCCAGGCCGGTTGGGCAGTTCGCAGCGACCGCCTGTTGCCGGAGGAAGCCGCGGCCGAAATCGCTCGCTGTTCCCTCTCCCCCAGGGGGGGAGAGGGGTAGGGTGAGGGGGGAATAAACACATGAACCTACTGCTACCCGGCACATACATAGCCATCGACTCCATCCTGCATCGTTTGGACCCACGGGTGAAGATGGGGGCCGCGCTGCTGCTGATGGCGTTGCCCTTCGCCGCGCCGAGCCTGAGCAGCAACTTGCTCATCGTGGCCTTCGTGATAGCCATCGTCATCCTCTCCAGCGCCCCGGTCATGGCTCTGCTGCGCACGCTACGCACTATCTTCTGGCTGGGCTTTTTCATGTTTTTCTTTTGCCTCTTCACCACGCCGGGGCAGCCTTTGATCAAATTTTGGGGAATCGCCCTGACCTGGCAGGGTCTCGCGGCGGGCGCAACGCAGATATACCGCCTCTGTCTGTTGGTCATTATCTCCGCGCTGCTGACCTTCACCACATCGTCGACCCAGTTGGCCCACGGCCTGGAGGCGCTGCTGGCACCATTGGCGCGGTTGGGCCTGCCGGTGCGGGAGCTGGCCATGGTCTTCACCATCTCCCTGCGCTTCGTCCCGACCCTTTTCGCCGAGATCGACAAGATCACCAAGGCCCAGCGGGCGCGAGGGGCCGATTTTCTCTCGATGAATCCAGTGCGGCGCATGCGGAGCTGGGTACCGACCTTCGTGCCCATCTTCGTCGCTGCCTTCCGCCGCGCCGAGGAACTGGCTACGGCGATGGAAGCGCG
>CAZDYW010000489.1:0-2463 GCA_964509655.1 uncultured Anaerolineales bacterium | reverse complement strand
AAGAGTTATGCAACACTCTGGAGTAGTTACGATGGATCCAAGGTGCTAGGCATATTCATCCAATGCTTGTCGGACGGCTTGTGCCAGGTGATGAGTCTCGAGGGGTTTCTCGATCACGCCCAGGATGCCTTTTTCCTCCAGTTTCTCCAGTGTACCCTCGATCCCGTAGCCGGTGATGATCAATGACTTCAAGTCGGGATTTTCTTCTCGCAACGCCTGTATCAGATCTTGCCCGCCCATCTCCGGCATCACCAGATCTGTGATGACCAGGTCGGGCCGCACAGCTTGGCACATCTCCAATGCCTCTTTCCCGTTCTTCGCCGCCATCAGTCGGTAGCCCAGCGAAGTCAAGAACTCCTTTACGGCTTGCCTTACGCTATCCTCATCTTCCACCAGCAGGATTGTTTCCCCTTTTCCTGGCGGGATATGATCGATCTCTTCTTTTACTTCTTCCATCTTCTCCACGTCGTAGGCCGGCAGATAGATGGAGAAGGTGGTTCCCACCCCGACCTCCGTCTCCACGCCGATGTACCCCTCGTGCTGATCGACGATACCGTGCACCTGCGCCAGCCCCAGCCCGACTCCTTTTCCGGGCTCCTTGGTGCTGAAGAAGGGCTCGAACAGGTGGGATTGTACCTTATCGGTCATACCGACGCCGGTGTCGGAGACTGCCAGGCAGACCCATTCGCCGGCCGGAATATCTGGCATAGCTCTGGTGACCTCGTCGAGGCCAAGATGTTCCCCCTTTGGGCTCTTTGTCACCCCGGAGAGAGTAATCTGCAATTCTCCACCACTTTTGGGCATCATTGCGTCTCGGGCATTCAGCGCCAGGTTAATCAGCACCTGTTGTATGCGGGTGGGATCGGCTTTCACCACATACTCGCCCTCTTCCACTTCGAGCAGCACGGAGATGCTCTCTGGAATCGTGTTCTTGAGCATGCGCACAGCTTCCCTCACGAAAGGCTTGAGGTCCAAGGGCTGTGTTTTCATCATCGAGCGGCGGCTGAAATCCAGGATTTGCTGCACTAGTTCTGATGCTTGATGGGATTCGTTGATGATGGTCTCCATAGCTGGCGCCAGTTCGGGTGGCAGTTCGGAGTTGCGCAGGGCCATATGAGCGTAGAGGACGATGGGGGCCAGGAAGTTGCGGAAATCGTGAGCGACGCCACCGGCCAGTTGGCCCACTGCGGCCAACCGCTCCTGTCGCTGGATGCGCTCTTGGACCTTTCGCTCCTCGGTCACGTCGTGCAATGTTAGCACCCACCCCTCGGGGTGATGGGTGTTTCTAGCCACCGGTCGAGCGAGCACCTCGAAGACCCTGTGCGGTGGTCCAAGAATCTCAAGCTCGTGCCATGGCCCTTCGAGTGGAGGGGCCAATAAATCCTCCAGAGGAAGGTCGGCAAGGTGGGTCAGCACTTCGCTCTGGGGGGTATCGGTAAGTACGGAGAGATGATCCTGTGCGGTCGGATTGGCGAGGAGGATACGGTGTTTGTCATCAAGCAGGAGGATGCCCTCTGGCGCGTGCTCCATCGTCGTCTCCAGCCGTCGCCGCTCTGTCTCCAGTGCGGCGCTCAGACGCGCCTGGTGCAGGGCCACGGCAACTTGATCTGTTACCTCGCTGACGATGTTCACGTGCTCGGCGGTGAAGGCCGCGGGGGTTTCTGACCACAGTGCCAGAGCACCGATCAGATCGCCACGGGCCATCAAGGGGGCGACGATGCAGGAACGCACGCCTGCCTTCTGTAGGACCCGGATGGCTGGCGGTGGTTGGGAAATAGCCGTGACATCATCTTGCACGAAGACCTGGCCTTGCCGGAGCGACTCGATCTCTGCCGTGAGGCCCTTCAGCGGAAGATGTGTACCCGCTTGCAGGGCGAGTCTCCCACTAGTGTGTAAGGCAAACAGCACGGCTTCCTGGGCCTCAAGATCGAAAGTCACAGTAGCACCGGCATTGCAATGCACCAGTTTTCGGAGATGGCGCAAGGCGGCCTGCGCGGTCTTCTCTGGCGACTGTGCCTCCAGAATGGCCTTGTCGATCTCATGTAGAATTTCCAATCGCTGGGTGTGCTCCTGAAGCGTCTCCTCTACTTTTTTGCGCTCGGTGATGTCGGTGAAGACGGAGAGCACACCGCTGAAGCGCCCATCGTCGAAGAGTGGCCGGGCGCTGACGATGACGGGGATCTCATACCCATCCTTCCTCAACAAAGCCGTCTCGTAGCGGCTGGCAACGCCCCGAGGACGCTTGGCGGACTCCTGGGCGACTTTGGCACGCTGATCGGCGGCAATAATAAATCTCCAGTGCTGGCCCAATAGTTCATTGGGATCGTAGCCCAGTAACTCAGCCGCCATCGGGTTGACGAAGGTGATGTTTCCTTCTGTGTCCTCTATGACGATCCCCTCGGTCATGCTCTGGACAATGTCCTCGTTGAACTGCTTGAGTCTCTGGGTCTCTTCAAATAGCCG
>CAZDYW010000488.1:0-2471 GCA_964509655.1 uncultured Anaerolineales bacterium | reverse complement strand
AGGAGAAAGGCTATGAGTAGATTACTACGTATCGTGTTGCTGGTGTTGCTTGCCATCATCCTCGTGACAGGATTGTCCACCTCTGGCTTTGCCTTCGTCACAGTGCGCCGAGCCTGGCCCAAAACCGATGGCGCGATTCAGGTGGACGGCCTGCAAGATGAAGTGACCGTCGTCCGCGAAAGCTGGGGCATCCCCCATATCTACGCCTCCAATCCACAAGATCTCTTCTTCGCCCAAGGCTACATCCACGCGCAGGATCGTTTCTGGCAGATGGAGTTCTGGCGGCGGATCGGCGCGGGGCGGCTCTCGGAGATTCTGGGGGAATCGGCCCTGGATCAGGATCGCTTCATCCGCACCGTGGGCTGGCATCGCGCCGCCGCACGGGAGCTGGAGGCGATGGACGAGGAGACGCTGGCGGTGCTGGAGGCCTACGCCGAGGGCGTCAATGCCTACGTCTCCAGTCACCGGAGGCGCCTGGGGCTGGAGTTCACTGTCCTGGGGCTCACCGGCGCGAGATTCGAGCCCGAACCCTGGACGCCGCTCGACACTATCGCCTGGGGCAAGGTGATGGCCTGGGATCTGAGCGGCAACAGGAGCGATGAACTGTTACGCGCTCAGATCGCAGCCAAGCTGGGGACGTCCGCCGTCGACACGCTGGTGCCTGCTTATCCGGACGACCGTCCCGTCATCGTGCCCTCACTGACGGAGACCTCGCTGCAAGCGGTGCCGGAGGCCGCTTTCACCCCGCACGCGCTGGGGACAGGCGGAGTTCTGGGCAGCAACAATTGGGTCGTGGCCGGTGAGCGCACCGAGACGGGAACGCCGATTCTGGCTAACGATCCCCACCTGGGTATTCAGATGCCCTCCATCTGGTACGAGATCGGCCTGCACTGCGAACCGGTAGGGCCGGATTGTCCCTACAATGTGGTCGGTGCATCCTTCGCCAGCACGCCGGGGGTCATCATCGGCCATAACGATCACATCGCCTGGGGCGTCACCAACCTGGGGCCGGATGTGCAGGATCTGTTCATCGAAAAGGTCAATCCGGAGAATCCGAACCAGTATGAGTATCAGGGCGAGTGGTACGATATGAAGATCGTGCGCGAGGAGATCAAGGTCGCCGGGCGGGACGAGCCGCTGGTGATGGACGTGCGCATCACGCGCCACGGCCCGATCATCAACGATGTGGCCGGCGGGACGGAGGAGATGTGGGACTTCGGCTGGCAGCCGCTGGCCTTCTCCTGGACCGCGCTCCAGCCCGGATCGTTGATGAAAAGCGTCATGCTCCTGGATCGGGCCAGCGACTGGGAGGAGTTCCGGGAGGCGCTGAGTTACTGGGATGCGCCCAGCCAGAACTTCGTCTACGCCGATGTGGAGGGCAATATCGGTTACCAGGCGCCCGGTCGCATACCCATCCGCGCGGCGGGCGATGGCACCATGCCCGTCCCCGGCTGGACCGGCGAGTATGAATGGGTGGACACTATTCCCTTCGACGATCTGCCCCGCGCCTTCAATCCAGAGGAGGGGTATATCGTCACCGCCAACAATGCCGTGGTGAATGAAAGTTACGAATATCTCTTGACGAAGGATTGGGCCCCCGGCTACCGGGCGCAGCGCATCGTGGAGCTGATCGAGGCCGACACTTCTCTCTCGCTGGCCGATATGCAAGCCATTCAGGGGAACCACAGACCGGTCTGGGCGGAGGAAGTTCTCCCTTACCTGTTGGTGCTGCCTTCGGCCGACGCTAGCCCCCGCGCGGCCAAGGCGCTGGAGATGTTGCGGGAATGGGATGGGTGGGCGGTTCGGGATAGCGCCGGGGCCGCCATCTTCGAGGCCTTCCGGCTGCGGCTGATCGATAATACCTTCGGCGACGAGCTGGGGCCGCAGCTCCTGGAGCGGGCACGGCCCACGGCGATGGACGCGCTGCTGAACCTTCTGACTGAGGAGAGTTCGCCCTGGTTCGATGACGTGACCACGCCGGACGTGGAGACGCGGGACGAGATATTAATGCAAGCGCTGGAGGAGGCGGTGGAGGAACTGACCATCAGGCTGGGGCGCAACATGTCCCGCTGGCAATGGGGCGAGCTGCACACTGCCACCTTCGAGAATCAGAGCCTGGGACAAAGCGGCATCGGTCTGGTCGAGAGGGTGTTCAACCGGGGGCCGTTCCCGGTGGATGGCACAGTTGCCACAGTCAACCAGGAGGATTACAGCTTCAGCGAGCCCTACGGGGTGACGACGTTGTCCTCTTACCGCCAGGTGATAGACATGAACGATTTCACGCGCTCGGTCTCGATGCACACCACGGGGCAGTCGGGACATCCCTTCCACCGCCATTATGATGACATGATCGATTCCTGGCGGGAGATCGGTTATCATCCGATGTTGTGGGAACGAGAGGACGTGGAGGCGGACGCCGAGGGAGTGCTGTTGTTGAGGCCGTGAGAATGCAGAATATAGAATGGAGAATG
>CAZDYW010000487.1:0-2474 GCA_964509655.1 uncultured Anaerolineales bacterium | reverse complement strand
CCTTCGACAGGCTCAGGACAACTCCCTTCGACAGGCTCAGGAGATAACCTAGGCACGCCTGGCGCACAGAACAGCATCTACTCGACCGACAACATCTCCCCTTGCCTCACCGATGTGGCTCACTCACCCACCTTCCCCACCTCCAGCCAGCCGGTGACCGTCACGGCCCGGGTAAGTGACGTCGGGCTCGCGGCTGAAGATCCAGTCACATCAGTCACGGTGACGCTCCATTATCGCCCGGAGATGGTCGCCGATTACGTGACGCTGCCGATGACTAGAAGCCTGGTTTCTGAGGACCTCTACAGCGCCGTCATCCCGCCCCAGGACGACGGGCTGTATGTCGAGTTCTACGTCAGCGCCGTCGACGGTGAGGACGCCATGCGGCTGGCACCGGAGGACGCGCCGGGCACGATCTCCGAGGAGACCGGTAACCCGCTCACCATCAGCTACCTCTACCAGGTGGAGGACACCTCGCCGCCCACCGGCACGCTGCCCATCTACCGTCTCATCTTCACGCAGGAGAATTGGACCGAGCTGACCACGCGCGATCTTTTTTCCAACGAGCGGCTGGACGCGACCTTCATCTACGGGGACGAGGTTTTCTACAACGTCGGCGTGCGCTATCGGGGCGAGAGCACGCGCGATGTCTGGCCGCGGCCTTACCGCATCAATTTCCGCGACGAGCAGGAGTTCCAGGAGCGGGAGCGGGTCAACCTGGTGGGCGACGCGCTGGGGCGGGAGGCGCTGGCCCACGACCTCTTTCGGCGCGTCGGGCTGCCCAACCCGGAGACGCAGTTCGTGAGGCTCTACGTCAACGAGAGCAAGCACGGCGATTACCTCGACGTCGAGCAGGTGGACAATGAGTTCCTGCGGGCCCATTTCCCAGAGGCCGATTCGGGCCTGGGCAATCTCTATCGCGGCTTCGACGGCGCCGACCTGAGCTATCGCGGCCCCGACCCCGAAAGCTACCGCCCCTACTACCTCAAGGAGAACAACGAGGAGGCCGACGATTACTCCGACATCATCGCCCTGACCGACGCGCTGACCAACAGCCCCGACGGGAGCTTCCGCGCCGAGGCCGAGTCGGTGGCAAACATGCGCCAGTGGCTGCGCTGGTTCGCGGTCCAGGCGGTGCTCGATAATCACGAGGGCGCGCTGTGGATCGGCACCGGCGACGATTATTTCCTCTACCGCTGCCCGGCAGTCGAGGGCTCATCCCTCTGCGATGACCGTTTCCTCCTCATCTCCTGGGACCACGACGGCACTTTCACCGATCCCAGTCATTCCATCTGGGAGCCCGAATGGCTCGGCCCGCCGATCGTGAGTCGCATCTTGAACTACCCCGATTTCACCCGCTGGTATTACCAGGAGATCGCCGCGATGGTGGAGAATGAGTTCTCCCTGGCGGAGATGGAGCCGCGCATCGACGCGCTGCCGGAGGTGGTCAGCAGCGCGGATCGGGAGTGGCTGCGGCAGTATGTCGCCGCACGCATCCCGGCGCTGCTGAATCAGATCCCCGATACGAGCCTCTCCATCAGCACCAACGCCGGGGAGGACTTCTTCACGGAGGCTGCGGAGGTGACGCTGGAGGGGAACTGTTCCCCGCTGCGGGACCTTATGGTCAACAGTGATGAGGTTGGCGTGGAGTATCCCACCGCCACGAACTGGCGCTACACGAGCGCGCTTCCGGCCCGCGATAACGTCTTTGTCGTCAGCGATGGGCTGGTCACGCGCACCATCACCGTTTACCGCGACCTTTTCCAGGGCGGCGAGCTGGAGGAGAGCGTCACGCTTCCCGGCAGCGCCCAGGCATATCAGATCAGCGAGAACATCCTCGTGCCGGCGGGTCTCACGCTGACGGTCGAGTCGGGCGCGGCGCTCCACTTCGGCGCCGACCGTTATCTGCGCGTGAATGAGGGCGGGCGGCTTTTGATAGAGGGAAGCGCCGCGCAGCCCGTCATCCTCACGGGAAAAAATGGCGCCTACTGGGGCGGCATTCTGCTCGACCGCACGCAGGCGGATAACCGCATCTCCCACGCCGTGATCGAGTACACCCGCAAGGTGATCGAAAATCCGCGCACCCACGGCGTCTCGGCCTACGGCGCGCGGGTGACCATCGCCGATAGCATACTGCGCCACACCGATTCCAGCGTCGCGGTCCAGACCTATCCCTGGTTTGGGCGGGAGCCGACGATCTATCTGCTGCGCAACGAGATCTACGACATCGGGAGCGACGCGGTGCATGTCACCGGCGGGTATGCTTTCCTGCAAGGCAACCACATCTACGACGTCGAGCGCGGCGTCTATCCGCTGGAGGGCATCCAGGTCAGCGATATGATCACGCCGGCGCATGTGTTGGATAATCACATCCACGACACCTCCGACGAATGCCTCGACCTGAACGACGCTTCGGCCATCATCGAGCGCAACGAGCTGCACCATTGCGCGGACAAGGGCATCTCCATCGGTCATCC
>CAZDYW010000486.1:0-2494 GCA_964509655.1 uncultured Anaerolineales bacterium | reverse complement strand
CCCCTACGAAGCAGATCACGCGAAATCCCAAAGAGCCTCATTTGTTAATTTGTCATTTGTCATTACAAGTTCCAAATAGGCGCGGGTTACCTTGCGGCTTCGTTGAACCTTTCGCCGTTTGCGCACCATTTTGGGGATGCCCAGCAGCCCGGCCAGTTGACCGCGCAGGCGAGCGCGGGCCGCAGCGCCGCGCCAAGCTCGCAGCGCCTCGGTCGTGATGCGCAACTGCGCCTTCAAGATGTCGCGCCAGTGGACCCGCCAGAGATCGCTGGGGTAATCCTTGGTCAGCAGGTAGATGTAATTGCGCCCATTGTAGAAGCTGGCCGTGGTAGTGCCACCGGTGGCGCTCAGCTTGTGATAGACCACGGCGCGAGGAGCGTAGACACAGCGCCAGCCGCGCAACTGCGCCCGCCAGGCCAGATCGATGTCCTCGCAGGAAAAAAAGAAGTCCTCGTCCAGGAGGCCCACATCGTCCAACATCGCGCGTCGGTAAGCCGCGCTGCCCCCACAGGCGCTGAAGACGTACTCCTCCCGGTCGTACTGGCCCACGTCCCGCTGCCAGACGCCCCGGTTGCCGGGGATGCCGTCCACGCGGTAGAAATCACCGGCGGTGTGAAATGTGTCGCGCCGGTCGAAGAGCAACATCTTGGAGGCGATCAGCCCGGCCTCCGGATGACGCCCGAAGGCGGCGATCACCTCCTCCAGCCAGCGCGGGGCGGCCTCGGTATCATTGTTCAGCAGAATCACGAACGCCCCTCGCGCGGTCCTCATCCCGACGTTGCAAGCTCCCGTGAAGCCCCGGTTCTCACCCAGAGCCATCACCTGCACCTCGGCGTAATTTGCCAGCAACTCCAGCGAGCCATCGGTGGAGCCGTTATCGACGAGGATGACCTCGAAGCCGCCATCAAAGGACTGACGGCGCAGGCTCTCCAGGCAAGTGGGGAGATGGGCCGCGCCGTTCCAGTTGGGGATGATGATGGAAGCGAGGGGCGCGGGCCGCTCAGCTGAAAATTCAGCCGCCATCACGCCTCGACCGTCTCCAGCAGCGGCTCCCCTCTAGTCTCGCGGCCGAGCGCGAGCACGGTCGCCCCGCCGAGCACGAACGAGACCGCGTAGAGCGTCAGCGCGGCCACCAGGGAGCTGGAGATCAGCCAACCCCCCAGGATGGGCGCCAGGGCACCAGCGATGCGCGTCATTCCGCTGGCGGCGCCCATACCGGTGGCGCGCACCTCGGTCGGATAGAGCTCCGGCGTGTATGCGTAGACTACGCCCCAGGCTCCTAGGGTGAAAAATGACATCAGCATGGCGGTGGCGACGATGAAGGAAATGCCGCTCACGACGGCGAAGAGGTATGTGAACAGCCCGCTCAGCGCCAGGTAGAGGGCCAGGGTCCACTTCCGCCCCCAGCGCTCGACCAAATAGGCGGCAGAGAAATAACCCGGCAACTGGGCCAGGGCCATCAGGAAGGTGTTCTGATAGGTCTTGAGGAAATCGAAGCCGCGCTGCACGAAGATGCGCGGCAGCCAGATGAAGGTGCCGTAGTAGCCCAGCGAGATGCAGAACCAGACGATCCATAACATCACCGTGGTGCGAACGAAGGGTTTCTTCCAGAGCGCGGAGAGGGTCACTTGCTCCTTGCGTTCTTGCACCTTCAAACGATCCACCTCAAACTCGACGCCATTCTCGCGGGCCACCTGCTGCAAAACCGCGCGGGCCTCCTCCTCCCGCCCCTCGATCAGCAGATAGCGCGGCGATTCTGGGATGTAGCGGCGGATGAAATAAATGATCAGCCCGGGCACAGCCGAGACGGCCAGGAGCGCCCGCCAGCCGAGCGTGGGGACGAGGAGCCACGCCAGGCCAGCCGCGACGATGGTGCCCACGGCCCAGAAGCTCTCCAGCAGCACCAGGTAACGGCCCCGGTTGCGCTTGGGCAGATACTCGGAGAAGATGGAATAATCGACCGGCAGCGTGCCGCCCACGCCGAAGCCCGTGATGGCTCGCAGTAAGACCAGCCAGACGTAGCCGGGCGAGAGCGCGGACAGAAAGCCGAAAACGGAGTCGACCAAAACCGTGAACTGGAAGCCTGCCTTGCGCCCGATGTAATCCGTGATGGTGCCCCAGAACCAGGCACCCAGCAGCATGCCGATGAAGATGGCGGTGCCGATGAAGCCGGCCTGGCCCGAAGAAAGCGACCATTCCTGGATCACCTTCGGGATGACGTAGGAGATGATGATCACCTCCATCGCGTCTGCGGCCCACCCGATGCCGCAGATCGCCAACAACTTGTACTGGAATCGACCGACGCCGATCCTTTCGATGGCCTCGCCGATTGTGAGAGTTTTCTCATTCATAGAATCACTCCTCGCTGTCTCCAGATTGGTTCAATCTCTGAGAGGCTGTTTGAAAATCCAGTTCATACAGCCCACTTCGCGAAGTGCAACCTTCGTGGGGGCAGGACTCCGTGCCTACCCGATGTCATTGCGGGCGACCACGG
>CAZDYW010000485.1:0-2496 GCA_964509655.1 uncultured Anaerolineales bacterium | reverse complement strand
TACGCTCGCTCATCGGGGCCTTCCCACGACCGTCATATAAATGGTGCTTTCCTCGACGCCGTCCACGTCCAGCAGCTCATTGGCCTCATCGTCATACAGCGCCGCGATCTGGCAGCTGCCCAGCCCCAAGGCTACCGCGGCCAAAGCTACGTTCTGGGCGATGTGCCCGGCATCCAGGTAGATATAACGGTAGGCGCGCTGCTTGTACTTCCACTTTGAGCGCTCGAAAATCGCGGTCCATACGAAGACCAAATTGGCCCGCGCGGCCATCCGCTGATCGAGTGCCGCGCGTGCTATATCCGCGCGGAAATTTCCCCTCTTCAGCTGATCAAGCGCGTGTTCCTCGACGTTGTAATGGTAGATGCCTGGCTCGATTCCTTCCACGTCATGGATAATCAAGTAGGTTTCTATCGGATAGAGCGCACCGGCGGAAGGCGCAGCCCGAAGGTCTATCCCCTGGAGTTGTTGGGTGATTCCTTGCGTGGCCCAGAGAAGCTGCGAAAGCTCCTGTTCCTCCATTGGAACATCTTGGAAGCGGCGCTCGCTCCGTCTTTTCTGGAGCACATCCCAGATTGGCGCTCCATCCTCTGTGACGGGGGCGCTCAGGGCGATTTTCGGCGCCGATGGATACCGCTTGTAGGTCGCCGGCTTATTGGCCCAATCCAGCCGACCGCCGCGCAGTTCGCCTCGGCTGTACTTGGTCTTTTGCTGAAACGTGTCTCCGACGTTGTTTTCTTTCATTCTCTGTTGTGTTTAGGTGCAACGCATCCTCAGATGCGTTGCACCCAAAAACTAGCCGATGAAGAATGGGTATTCTTCGCTATCCCACCAGGTCTTGTTCTCGCCGAGATAATCGCGTGTGTTTTCCAGGAGTTCATAGTGTTGCTCCTCCTGCTTGACGAGAAACGAGTAGGCCTGTCTGGCATGCTCGTCGTCGGTCTCCTCGGCGCCTTGGGCGTACAGTTCGCGGGCGATGCGCTCCGTCTCCAGCCCGAAATCCAGCGCGGCGATGTCGCTTTCCAGCGAGATTTCGCGCTCCGGTGTGAAGACCGGCATATCATCTTCCGGTGGCTCCTCCCCCGGTAGGGTCGGGTTGGCAGGGTCGAGGACGAACTCTTGGGCCATCGCTTCCTCGTAGGGGAGCCAGCCTTCGCCAGCCTCCAAGGCCCGATATTCTGCCAGGAGAAGTCGTAGATGATCTTCTTCCTGTTCGGCTAAGTCGCGGAACATCGCTTGGCCACGTTCTTCAGAAGCTCGCTCGGCGGCTTGCATGTAGAAGCGGTAACCGTCCCGTTCCACGCTCATACCCCGTCGCAAAATGCCTTTGGGTTTGTTCCAGTCCATTTTTAACCTCCTCATATATTCGTGTCAAGTTTTTCGCAACTTGGAATTCTCCAGTTGTTGTACAGTGTGAGTTATGATACACGCGATTGGAATGATTGGCAAATCGGAATCTCGGCTTAACTGGACAATTGAGACTCTTTGTTTTATACTCCTAACCTGAGCGAGCCAAAAAAGCAGAACTGGAGCGCCGTCATCCTGACGGCCTCAAGGAGGTTTGTTGATGCTGCGAGTTCTTTCAGGTGAGGATGTGCGAAAGGCGCTGCCGATGGAGCGAGCGATAGAGGCGATGAAAAACGCCTTCGCTCAGCTTTCCAGTGGGCAGGCTAATATTCCGTTGCGAACCGCCCTCGATGTCCCGTCTCAGGACGGCGTCACGCTTTTTATGCCGGCCTACCTTAGCAAGTCCGGTCAAGGTAATGGTCAAATGGCGGTCAAGATCGTCTCCGTCTTTAACCATAATCCAGAAAAGGGTCTGCCGTTGATCCATGCGCTGGTTGTGGTGATCGATGCGACGACGGGGGCTCCGGCTGCGGTGATGGACGGTGCCTATCTGACCGCGCTGCGCACTGGCGCGGCCTCTGGAGCTGCGACCGATCTGCTGGCCCGCGATGATGCACGTACCGTCGCCATCTTCGGGGCTGGCGCCCAGGGGCGCACACAGTTGGAGGCGGTCTGCGCCGTGCGGCCCATCGATGAGATCTGGGTCTACGATGTTGTGGCGGAGCAAGCCGCGGCTTACGCCGATGAGATGAGCGAGCGATTGTCGCTCCCGGTCAAGGTGGCCGAGACGCCAGGAGATGGTGTGCGCCGGGCCGATGTGATCTGCACCGCTACCACGGCCACAAGTCCCGTCTTTGACGATGCCGACTTGCGCCCCGGGACGCACATCAACGCCGTCGGTGCCTACACCCCGGATATGCAGGAGATACCGCCGGAGACCGTGCTGCGGGCCAAGATTGTGATCGATGAGCGCGAGGCAAGCTTGGCGGAAGCCGGCGATCTGATCATCCCGCTGGAGCAAGGATTGATGAGCGAGGATGACATCTACGCGGAGCTGGGCGAGATCGTCGTCGGGGAGAAGGCTGGCCGGAAGAGTGCGGAGGAAATCACCTTTTTCAAGTCAGTCGGCGTGGCCGTGCAGGATGTGGCGGC
>CAZDYW010000484.1:1393-2504 GCA_964509655.1 uncultured Anaerolineales bacterium | reverse complement strand
TTACAAGTTTTTCAGTTAAATGTTAATCCTGCCCAACAAGCACAAATGAGTTTGCCCTAATGAGGCACCTATATCTGACATCAACTTCAAGGCAATTGCACCGCTTCCCTGACCTCACCCATCACCTCGGAGGCGATGGCGGAGGCCCGGCGGGCACCGTCGTGCAGGATGTCCCACACATGATTGGGATCGGCAGCAAACTCGGCCCTTCGCTCGCGGAAGGGCGCGAAGTAAGCAGCCAGATTCTTGGCGAAGAGTTTCTTGCATTGCACGCAGCCGATCTCAGCGCTGCGGCACTCCTTCTCTACGCGCTCCACATCATCGGGAGAGAAGAACTGGTGCAGCGTGAAAACGTTACATACCTCCGGACGTCCAGGGTCGGACAGGTACTGACGCTGCGGATCGGTGACCATCGTCATCACCCGCTTCTCGATCTCCTCCGGCGATGCGGCAATCTCGATGTGATTGTTCAGCGACTTGCTCATCTTGTTCGCCCCGTCGAGCCCCAACACTTTGGGGAAGTCGGTGTACTTGCCCTCCGGCTCGATCAGCACCTCGCCGTAGCGGCTGTTGAAGCGGCGCACGATGTCGCGCGTAAACTCCAGATGCGGCGCTTGATCCACGCCTACCGGCACCGTGTCCGCCTTGTAGAGCGTGATGTCGGCGGCCATCAGCACCGGGTAGCCCACCAGCCCGTAGTTGACGTTCTCCGACTGCTGGCGCACCTTCTCCTTGAAGGTGGGCAAGCGAGTCAGCCGGCCCAGCGGCGTGACCATGGAGAGCAGCGTGTGCAACTCGGTCACCTGCGGCACGTGGGACTGGACGAAGAGAATCGTATCGCGCTCCTCCGGATCGATGCCCGCGGCGAGCCAATCGAGCGCCATCTCATAAGTCCACTCCTGCAGATGGCTGGTATCCTCCAGCGTGGTCAGAGCGTGCAAATCCACAATACAGTAGACACAATCATAATCATCCTGCAGGGCGACGTAGTTGCGAATGGCGCCCAGGTAGTTACCTAGATGTTGGCGCCCGGTCGGTCGAGCGCCGGAAAAAACACGACCCTTCTCTGAACTCATTATATGAAAACCCCTCTTTCATTACAATCTGCAAT
>CAZDYW010000484.1:0-1293 GCA_964509655.1 uncultured Anaerolineales bacterium | reverse complement strand
CAATCTGCAATCTATTTATATTGGCGATAGTGTACCATAGAGACGGCACTGGGGCAAGCAGCATATGCACAGCAGGATACAGAATTTTTTGACAACAGAATGGAAAGTAGTAGAATAGCCCCAATCCCCCCACAGCAGCCGTTTACCCTTTTATCACATGAACTGAATTTTTAGCAAAAGGAGCCCGTATCCCATGAACCGACCCGATTCCTCACCTGCTTCCACCGAATCCCATCCCATTGAGATTTCCTGCTCCCGCTACTTCATGGAATGGCTGCACAAGGAACAGATCAGCCTGGCCTTCACCACCTATCAGACCCATCGCCTCTTCCTGATCGGGCTGAAACCCGACAGCGGACGACTTTCCGCCTTCGAGCGGCTCTTCGACCGCGCCATGGGGCTCACCGTCGCCACGCCGGAGCGCCTGTATATGAGCGAACGGTACCGGTTGTGGCAGTTCGACAACGCCCTGGCCCCCGGCGAGATCTACAACGGCCACGATAAGCTCTACGTGCCGCGCGTCGGCTACGTCACCGGTGAGCTGGACGTACACGACATCGCGGTGGACGAGGACGGGCGAGTGATCTTCGTCAACACGCTCTACAGTTGCCTGGCCACGGTGAGCGACCGCTACAGCTTCACCCCCATCTGGCAGCCGCCCTTCATCTCCCGGCTAGCCCCCGAGGATCGTTGCCACCTCAACGGGCTGGCGATGGTCGATGGGCAGCCGCGCTACGTCACCGCCGTCAGCCGCTCTGACGTATCCTCGGGCTGGCGGGAGCGGCGCCAAGACGGCGGCTGCGTGATCGACGTGCAGTCGAACGAGATAATCCTTACTGGCCTCTCGATGCCCCATTCCCCGCGCTGGTATCGGGGCAGGCTTTGGCTCCAGAACTCCGGTACCGGCGAGTTCGGCTACGTTGACATGGAAAGAGGCACTTTCGAGCCACTGGCCTTCTGCCCTGGCTATCTGCGCGGCATGGCCTTTCACGGCGATTGGGCGCTGGTCGGCCTCTCGAAGCCTCGCGAGCGGACCTTCTCCGGCCTGGCGTTGGACGACCGGCTGGCGGAGAAGGACGCCGCGCCCCGCTGCGGCCTGATGGTGATCGACCTGAACACGGGCAACGTCGTCAACTGGATGGAGCTGCGCAGCGTCGTGACCGAGCTGTATGACGTGCAGGTGCTGCCCGGCGTGCGCTGCCCCATGTCGCTGGGCTTCAAGACGGACGAGGTGCGCCGCATCATCGCCGTCGACCAGTCGCCCTCGGTCGCGCTCCACACCCTCTCGCTCAC
>CAZDYW010000483.1:0-2505 GCA_964509655.1 uncultured Anaerolineales bacterium | reverse complement strand
CATTCTCCATTCTCCATTCATCACTCTTGATCACCAGGACGGAGCGGGGCGCGTGCTCGACGACTTGCCGCGTCACGTCGCCCAGCATCCAGCGCTTGAGGCGGGGAGCGCTTTTCGATGCACCGATCACAATCAGGTCAGAGTCGGCTTCACGGGCCTCGCGGATGATCTCGTCGGCGGGCACGCCATAGCGCAGCTTTAGCTCCGCCGAAACTTCCCGCCGCTTCAGGATTTCGGCGCCGTGGCGTAGATGTCGCGCGATCGGGGTGTCGGTCTGGAGCAGTTCGGGCAGTGTCTCGTCCAGTTCGTCCAGGCCGGCGTACATGCTGGCGACGGGCGTGGCCACGTGGAGCAAGGTCGCCTGTGCCCCGATCGTTTGGGCCAGCCATGCCCCGGCCTCGATAACTCGCTCCGCGATATCCGCGCCGCCGCTGCAAATGAGGATGTGCTTCAATCTCTGTCGGGCTTGTTGGGCGATCAGCACAGATGTTGGAGCGTGTCGAATAACGTGCCCCGTCACTGAGCCCAGGATATGCCGCTTCAGTCTCGGTGACTCGTTAGGGCCGAGCACTACGAGATCATAGACGTTCTCCTTCAGCTCGGCCAAGATTTGTTCCGCTGGATCGCCTCGACGAAGCCTCAACTCAACCTCTTCGCTTTTCAGCATTCCGCGAGCTAGCTTCAAGCATTCCTCACCGGTCGTCTGATCTTCGTGATGAGGGCTGACGTGGAGCAAGGTCAGCTTGCCTGCTCGGCCGACCGATCTGCAAGTTTCCCCAAACCACAACTTAGGTTCAGCTTCTGATATACGAGCCACACAGACCAAGACGTTCATCGCCCAACCTCCTGGATATCTAAAAGTGGATCGCGCCGCTGCTGATTAGCTTGATGATGACCAACACCGCTCCGATCAGGGGAAGTCCGGAGAAGAAGAGCCGGATGCGCGGCCCGGTGAAGAAGCGGGTGGCGGTAGCGCCGATCTGCGCTCCCAGGGCCGCGCCGGTGTGCATCATCAAGGCCATCAAGACGTCCACATTTCCCTTTGCGGCATGAGTCAGCGTACCGAAGCCGGCAGAGATCACTATCTCGAACAGATCGGTTCCCACAGCCACGTGTGTGGGGACGCCTACCGCGTAGACCAACATCGGCACACGCACAAAGCCGCCGCCCACGCCGAGGGCGCCAGCCAGAAAGCCGGTGAAGAGCCCCACGCCTAGCACGACCCAGAGCGAGATGGCCGCGATTCCTGAGCCGGGCAGGGAGATCATCGGGGGTAAATGAAGGCCGTGGACGCGCCGCCTTATGCCCTGGAAGCCCGTTACATCTTTCGCGTCCAGGCGGTCGGTGCGCATAATGCGCAGCGCTCGCATGCTCTCCCAGGCGGTGAAAATGCTGATCGTGAGCAGGATGATGACGTATGACACGCCGATCACCAGGTCGACGATCCCGGCGCTTTCCAGGGCCTCGATTGCCCGCGCGCCGCCCTCGACGCCCAGCATGGTACCGATCACCATCAACAGGCCCAGTTTGCTATCCACGTGGCCCAGTGCGCGGTGACGACGGGCCGCGACGATGGACTTTCCGGTCATGTGGGCCAGGTCGGTGCCCACGACGAAGTTCATCGGCACGCCGGCCCAGAACATCAAGGGGCCGGCGATGAAGCCTCCACCGACGCCGAAGAATCCTCCCAGGATGCCAACCAGGAATCCGACACCGGCTAATAAGAGTGGGTTGAGCGTGACATCAGCGATGGGAAAGTGCATTAGTAGCCCTTAGTCCAAACGATCTAGCGGAAGTAATTTGAGAAGGAACGAGGTCAAAGAGTCAAGAAGTGTGCCTTGTGCGACGATTAGGCCCAGAGTGGCGAAAGCGTAAAGGGCCAATTTATTGTGGAATAGTTGTTGTAGCGGTTCAGCCAGCAGCCGCAGCACGAAGATCGAATAGGCCACGACCAGGACACTGTACAAGAGGAGCTCGATCACGAAGTTGCGCACGAGCACACGTATGTCTTGCTTTTTCATTGTTCCCCTTTACCCTCTCCAACTCCGGCGCGGCCGGAGCGCAATCTGCGCACCACAAAACGCAGGCCCCGACCCAGCACCTCATCCGCCCGCTCGATGATGTCGGTCACACGCTTGAGGACGTCTTGCTCGCCCTCCCAGTGATCCTCCAGGATAGCGGGGTTCAGTTGGTTGAGCTCCGCGATGATGGTATGAAGAATCCAGGCGGCGACTACGACATCGTCGAGATATCCTGGTGGGCCGAGGAAGTCCGGGATCATGTCCAGCGGAGAGAGGAAGTAGGCCAGGCCCGCGACCACTTTGGCCTTGGCGCCGGCCGGCACCCGCTCATCGAGGGCCAACCGCGAGAGCAGGACGAACAGATCGGGCGCGGCCAGCAAATACTCCATGCGTTTTTCCGAGATGTCGCGCTTTTGGGCCCAGCGCTTTACTCGGTCGCGCAGCTTGCGATAAAATCTCTTTTCGCGGCTGGAACGGAAGTTCG